>NZ_QJRK01000029.1:0-87406 GCF_003205245.1 Pseudomonas sp. MB-090624
CTTTCTCGGTCACTTGCTTGACCGCTTCGATCTTGAATTCTTCGGGGTAACGCTGACGACTCATGGCACCTCCTATTTGGGCCTCATTATGAGGCTTGGAGGTGTCTACGAAACCAGGGGCGATTCAGCATTCTTGCTGAATGTAACCTCTTTGAAATTATAAATATCTTTAATTTGTTCTGCCTGAATCAATGCATTAGCTAAATCAGATTCAACGCTAACATCAGAAAGATTTGAGCTTGACGAAAATAGAGGTGAAGTCATTAAAGCTTTTGACCAAAGTGTTTCACGGACTTTAACTTTAGCCTTGTTGTATTCAGTAGTGAAAGCACTGAGCTGATGAGTTTGAATGTTCTCCATATTAATTTCCTCTTGTTATAATATACAAATACCATATAGGAAATGTTTATCAACCCCCTTTATTCACTTTTTTTAAAATTAATAGTAATGGACCAATTAATAAATAATTGCTGTTCCCTAAAAATCCATTGCGAGTTCAACACTCCTTAACGCCGAGTTGAACACTCCTTAACGCCGAGTACGACACTCCTTACCAATTTTCAAATTGCCTACAAGCCTTGAAATATAAGGGCTTGACTGAACACCCCTTACATTACTAGTACTGGTATATATTATATTACTTTCCTATATCCATATTATTTTGTTTTGTACCAATCATTTTTTACATAACCTTAAAATGCGAATAAAGGGGGTTGATAAATTCGTCCAACCACTCCCCATAATCACTAAATAACAAAACCAAAACCATCTGAATGTTTAAAGCGATTGAAAGGAAATTATCAAAAAAAAGAATAAAGGGGGTTGATAATAATTTGAGTTGTGATAATTGTACTATTAACTGACATGAGAAAGGACGATATGACTATTCGATACGAAGATAAAAAAACAGCTCTAAATGAAATTAGGGAAATGATACGAAGAGAAATCTATGCCGCTGGAATAGATGAAAACTCACTCAACAGCAATTATTTGTCTATTACAAAAAAATCACCATTGTTCTGGATAGCAAATTCTTGCATTGGTGAATATTCAAAAACTTTTTCTAGAAGACATAGTGAATTACTCCCAACAAAAAATTACAAATACAATTTGATTTGTGGACAACCACCAACCGAAACTGAGTTATTGGGAAATACAACAAGAAAAGGTTTTCAAGTGGCAGCAGTGCAAAAGCTTGAAGAAATATTTGCTGGGTTAGAAAATGAGTGCCCGATACGCATTACAAAATCTATGCCTATCGAACACGTTAGGATGATTCATAATCACATCAAGAAAAGGGGCTATTAGCCCTTCTTTTGTTAAACCCATACAAGCACCCTGAGAAACACAAAGACGCTGCAAAAATGGACAGCCACTGAGTTTTAAAGGCGTATACGAAACAAAGCATTAACAAGTCGCTATTGAAAAGGGATGACCACCCGCCAACAGACACACATTTCACGTAAGCTAAAAATAGCCCTACAAACATTGCGATTAAACAAAACCTATAAAACAATTTCACGCCGGATATCCATTATTGATACATTCAATATATCCGCAATAAAATCTATTTCAAATATTTGATTTAAAAAATCAAAGAGGTAATATGTAATAAACAACAACGCAAATTATTATGAACTTAAAACACATCAAAAACACACCCGATTATCTCTATGAATTGGGATACATAATACACAATAGCTTCAAAAATAATATTCACAAATTTACGGCACTTGATGAAGCAGGTAATCAAGTAAAAGCTGAATCACCAGATTACGCACAAGCTCTATCAGACTTGAAACTAAACGTGACACTCATTGAGTTGAACAAGCAAAGCATTACACCAGCTAAGCTTTTGGCTGTTGGTCTAGGTAATACCACTGATGGAAAATCCTACATCCAAAAAGCACTGGGTTTGAAAGGACAGTTTATCATGTCCCGTGTCGAATCAACTCTTAAGAATCATCTTCTGAAGAAAAGCGAAACATTGGACCCAGAATCATCTAATCCAGTAGTAGCTGCTAAAGGTTGCACAATCGTTAGATTTATTAAGGAATATCACGAAAAATTTGGTAAGCCGGAAACAGTCAATGCAATTGATGATTTTTTGAATGGTAAGGAAAAATTTAAGAACTTACCTAATGAGGTTTTAGATTTATACGCGACAAGCGTTGACCAGTACATGGAAGTTTTACGAAAAGAAAAAACGCAATATCTGGTGAAAGATACAAAGCCTACATTACGAATAGTGAAGTAACATCGAAAAAACAGAACCAGCCCACGCTGGTTTTTCTGTTATTTGAAAAAATATTCAAAAAAAGTGAATAAAGGGGGTTGATAAATAATTTTATTATGCTAATTGTATTATTAACCAAACAACATTTATAGGTCCAAAAATGACAACATCCAAATTAAAAACAAAAATAGCAATCGCATCATTAGCTATAGCGGCACTATCAGCAGCAACATTTTCAGCAGCAACAGTATTTTCAAACAATCATGAAATAACCTCAGCAGTTATAAAAGACAAAACCAATGATTTTTTAGGTATGGAATCAAACGGGCTAGCATCAGTTTCTTTATCTGATGCTTGGGATGCAGACAAATCTACTGTTTCAGCGGTTAAATTCTTACAATGCTCAGTTAGCTTGCCTGAATTCAAATTCGTTTCTTTATGCCACAAATTAAAGCATGGCAGTGAAGAAATGAACCGCGATTCATTAAGAGCAACAATTACATATTCTAAGATATACAACAATGTTAAGAATCAAGGCTTGGAAAAGCATGTTATTGATGCATTAGTTGTATCAAACCTAATAATGTCAGATTCAAATTAAACCATTCATATCAAATAATATTTCAGGTATAACAAATTGACTAGCTTAGAGCTAGTTTTTTTGCGTCTGCAATTTGCAATGATTTAAACCTAGCATTATAATAATTGAAACAACATCTAATAAAATTATGTGGAAAGGTAACAACAACCAAATATCAGCAAAACAGTTTTACTTAATAATCAGAATGGTTGAAGCTGATTCAATCTTAATAAAATCAGATTTCAAAAACCTTGAATCAAAAAGGGCTGAATTTACCAGCGACATACTCGACTCATTAATCAGACAAGGGGAATTCAAACATAAACAATCGGGGCAAATCGCAAAAGCATATCTCAAAGAATATCCATTCTTGAAGGCTATCCAGAGGTATGACAGAGACGATTTGGCACTGGCTATCTCGAATCACTATTACCCTAAGCTTGTTGGCGTGGATATCCTCCACATCACTCAGATGACAGCTTGTGAAGCTGTATCAGTGGCTCAGGCCATGCTCATTGACTTTGACCCTAACAGCAAGCGTATGGATGGCACTGAAGAGCTTGGGGAGTTCACCAAATACGCTGGTAAGCCCGGTACCTTCTTCAATGCGGTTGAAACCCGCAGGTGCTTTCAGCACCAAACGCTTTATAAAAGGCCATTTGAGGAATCTGAGCGTTATGCCTTGCTTGGCTTAGACAAACCCCTCATGGCTCAACCAGAGGCCATTTCTGACGTTCCCGAGCATACCCTTGAACAAACCGTTGTCGAAACTGGGATCGAGCTTGAAACCGTCGAACCAGATGCTTTTGAAGCTGATGACTGGGGCTATGAAGATTCAGATGAAAGCAACCATGAAGACCAAGATTACCTTGATGGTGCTTTGCCAGATGATAATGACAAAGATGATGAATATGAAGAAATTGATGATGATGACTTGAATAGATATATTTAAGCAGTCATTGACTGCTCAATATCTATAAAGTCAAAGCGATAGCTACTATCGCTAAAATTCATCAAATAAAAGGTATTTGAGATAGGTATGTAATAAAGCTTGAACTGGTCAGTATCCAACATTTCAAAATTACGGCTGAATCTATCTGAACGATAAACAAAACCAGAAAGCTTTTCACAATCCACATTTACCGCATATTCAATTTGAGCTTTCCAATCTTTACCTTGATTAACTGACTGAAGGTGCTGCAATGCATGGCTGTATAAGTAATGCTCAGCCAATATCACTTCCCTGAAAAATTTTGATACTGAGTCATTCACTTCAATTTTGAATTTAACATCAGCTACTGGTGATTTAAGAACGATACTAAACATATCGACCTCTCACACAGATTTACCAAATCTTTTCCTTAAGCCTAATGTGAGCTTCTGGAAATATTCTGTTAAAGGCGTTCCATTCCTGATGATTTTCCAATTGAATTTAAGGAAAATACCCATTAGGCCAGCTAGATATGAAGATGTTATTAAAGCTGCAACTGGCAATCCAAATGTAAGGTTTAGGCTAAGGAAAACGACAAATGCAGAAGCAACAATTAATTTTTGTAGATTATCTTGATTGTTTTTCATAGTAAAATAATAGGTTGTTGTTAATTATTATAATACTAGATTTGAAAAATGCAAATTGTAAATTAATGACATTAGAGAACCATCAACCCCCTTTATTCACTTTTTTAATCATAAATAAAAAAGCAAAACCAGCATAATGCTGGCTTTGATTACTTGGCACTAGCCAAACCTTTTATCTTACTAAATACAGAATCTACTGATGTTAAAGCGTTTTGCGTGCCAGAGAACATGGAATTTTCTTCTCTGTCAAATGTATCCATCACGACCTTGACTGATGTACTTGCAGTATAGATGAATAAAAATACATACAATGCATGGAATACGCCCTGCATCAAATAATCAGCACTATAGCTATTCATTGAATACATAGAGACGTATTCTTGCAAGTTTGTATAAATCAAAATTGAGCAAATACCCATCATCACATACATTACGAGCAAAATGCCTACCCATGATACGCCCATAATTAATGGCCTCCACGCTATATCATGGGTACCACCAACTCTGATGAAGTCGAAATAGCTCATATCAATTTTTCTTTTCATAATAACCGAAATTACCAAACCGAAAATGGCAAATAACATGGTGAAGACGATAATTAAAACCATGAATAGCCAATCAAGGATTTTAAAAAGCTGTCTACCGAATAATTCATAGCAGAATTTTAGGTAGAAGAACCCGATTACTAATGCAATACCATAGAGAATACTTGCACCCATTTTTGCTGGTTTTTCAATTGAACCAACACCTTTATTGGTTCCAACAATTTTGTTATTTTCAGACTTGCCCACGGATGAAGCCACTGTAAGTATCAAGTAACCAGAGAAAGCTGGAGCGACTACCGAAACGGTTGCATCAGTAAGTCTACCTGCGATATCCATTGAACCGATTGCACAATTCGATTTGTTCAAACAGTCAGTGTAATTGAAGCCTGTGAGCGAAGCAGCACCTCCAGTTACAACGTTAATAGAATTGAAGATATTGACAGGCTCACCACTGACCCCTAAAGACGTAGCATAGCCTTGAAGGTCATAATCATTGTTCGCCCCTTCATCAGACTTAACAACCGTAGATGATTTGAAGAAATCGGCGGAATAGTCTAGAGCAGACTGAATCATGGTTTTTCTAACACGAACCTCGGTATTCACTGTGATGGCACTGATGACCTCTAAACCTGCAGCACGGTAATTCATCTTGTATTCATTGTTAGCGTTGACCATATCCCATACACCACCTATGCCGCTGGTGAATTTATTTGGAGTCACCTTAGCTGAAGCTTTCAATGCTGCTGTATATATGTCAACCGCAAGCTGGTTCACCAAAGCTTGTCTAATTTCTTTTAAGGCATCACCAGACATAGGGGTATCAGATACGACTTTTAAATATCTTTCTTGTGAGAATTTGACATTACCGTCAACGTCCATATCCATACAAGCTGCATATGATTCTTTTGACCTACCTTGATTGAACTGATAAGCGTAGGAACAGTTGTTACGTTCAACAAGATAAGAATACCCACGCCTTTCTCTATCAGAAATGCTTTTGAGCTTTTCCATAATCTCTGTTGTTTCATCAGTCACAAATCCATTTGATATATACCCAACCTGATATTCTTCATATCCGTATACCGTAGTAGCACAATATGACGTATTTAAAATATCCAATTGGGTAAACATTGCAGCGTCACCAGCATCTTGAACGTTGGATTTACGAAGGCAATTTATGAAATCCCTATCTTCAATTTTTAATCCACGATGGTCAGATTCGTTGGAATTATTAAAAAGAATGACTTTCCTGTTTCTGAAATCGGTTACGTTAACCTTATTCAAATCATCAATAATTTCCTCAGCCTTTGCTTGGGATGAAACCATAAGCTCATTATTGATAGGCTTAACGTCTTTCACCTGCAATCCAGCAATGATAGGAACAACGACCGCCAAGAAAATTAGGAGGATAGAAATTCCCAAGGCACCTAATGTCATAGCTATAATCCAGAAGAAATAAATCATTCCCCCACCGCCAATAAATAACCAAGCGAAGAGATAAAGGTTTTGCATACTGAACACTTCACCAGTTCTAGATTGGGTCAACAAGCCCCAAACGAAAATAGCAATCATTGAATAACCGAACCACTTAATAACGGTTAGAGTTATGTAAGCAGAAACGTTTTTTGGGATTTGGTTATTTGAGGTTTCAGGAATTCCATCAGTATTAATGTCAGCTACTGGACTTAAGAGATAAGCGGCATTGTCCCATCCCTGTTTCTCAATGAACTTAGCACCAATTCTAAAAGCAGATTGAGCATCTTTCTGAGCGTTGAAACAGTTCCCTAATGACATTTTGTCGCCATCAGCAAGCTGTGTGCAATTAGCTTGCGAATCAATTTGATTGTCGGCAACTACAATTGAAGTAAAAAAAACCAGTAGCAATAATAGCTTTTTCATAATGTTAGCGATGTTATTATAAAATATTATAATGCTACATTAAAAAAAGTAAAGCTAACTCAACAATTATTTGCCTTTAAACAACCTTGAAAAGACTAACGCAACCCCAACCATTTTAGGTATATAAACCCTAACAAGCCTTTTAGTAAATCCGAATCTATATCTATCTTTATAGTATATATCCATTGCAAGCTTTATTGAGTTCTCAGCACCAATATTCATTAAATGCTCAGGTCCGATATCTGCTATGGTTCTTAAAACCATTGGAAATATTGACTCTTTTAGTTGTGACTTTGAATTATGTATGCATACATCAATCAAGTCTTGTCTTCCAGCTTTGTTAAGTTCCTCTATGATATTTCTGTATCCGCGAATAGGTTTGAATACAGATTTATCATATGGTTTGCAATACTTACCCCTACTAACTACATGAACAGCTTTACGTGAAAAATTGACAAAGTTTCGTGAAATAAATCCTCTCGATTGTATTATCCTGTTCTTAATATCAGTTTCATCAGCCCAAAGATTATGCTCAGTAACAAACTTACAAAACTCATAAAACTCTTTGTTTTGATAACCCGGAAACAATATTTTTTTTGTTTCGTCATCACAATAGCCAGAATAGGCCATTCTGAAAGTCTCGTTGTGGTGAAGCTTATCTACAATCAGCTTATGCTCATTAATGACAAAGAAGGTGAAAAAACAATTAATTGACTGAATCTTTGCATCCATAGAATCAATCAAATGTTGCATTTCGGGCTTATCTAAATCCGCTTCTTGTTTTTTCATTATGTCTTCATTTTTGTAGCTGCTTAGTTTTTCCCCTAAATAGAAATTTAGATTAAAGTCAAGTATGTTGAATTTCATACATAGTAATATTGTTGGTTAATAACATTTTACAACGAATATTAAAATACGCAAGAAAACAAAAACCCCCTATTGGGAGTTTTTATTAATGCCGGAATAATCATATACCTTCGGTCTGTGAAGACTTAGCAGCTTCTCTACCAGCTTCACGACTATCAGCAATTGCTTTTGCTTCTTTTTCTTTTCTCTTCTTCTGATGTTCAGCTACTCTATTCTTGACTGATTCCGAGATATTTACAGCAGTTAATCGAGTAGAAGCACCCAAGATGAAACCTTCAACATCTTTGTTTTGACTATGGGTATCAGACAAGTTCATGCTTGAACCGGAAACTTGCTCACCAATTGCACCAGCTTTTGAAGACAAGCTATAAATGTGGTAGTAGAGAATCAAACCAACCACCTGAATTGAAATCGTTCCAGCTAATGAACCTATAAGCATTATGTCGGATGTAATGCCTAACAATGCTCTCAATTCATGACCTATCGTCATTACAGACGTAGCCCAGATTACAAATGCCAAACCGGCAGTGGAGAATATTTGAACCAATGTGATTCCCACAAATACCTTACCCGCATCTATCAAGAGCAATACGTTATCGTCTTTATACGCTTTGGTAAGCTTGTAAAGAAAGATAATGAAACCGATGTGGAATGCAAACAAGGTATTGATTGTGTGCATGTAGCCAATGATGACAGTGAACATTGGTATTATCCAACCAGTTATGAAGCCCACTGTCATTGCTAGGTCAATCAATCCTCTGAATCCAACCAACAATGAGTAAAGCAAGGTCACAAATATAGCAGCACCTTTACCAACAAAGGATAATGCTGTTGACATTAATCCAGACAACCCACCCTTACCGCCAAAGCCGATATCTACTAATGAACCCATGTCGCCAACCATCTTAGCGACTTCCATCAATTCAAGGACAATGTAGAATTTGAAAGCAGCACTAAACATATCTTGACCAGAACCTGCCACTATGTCATTCAATGTCCCGCTGTATCTTGAATCACACAATGCTCTATTGGCTTTACATTCAGCGTATCCAGCAGAGAACGACTTGTTAGGATTCATGCCAAGGTTATGCTTCATTGAAACGTTATAGTCAAAGAAACCTTCAATGAAACTCTTAGCCTTTTCCATAAATCCAGAATCATTTTCCTTTATCTTTGCTGATTCAAAAGATAAATTATCACGACCTTTATTAACGTCTATTAATGATTCTAAATACATTGCGTTCATATTGGACAATATATTTCTGTAATATGGGTTTTGTTCTAATTCTTTCGCATCTTTCTCAGCACCCATTAACATTACCATGTCAAGGTAGTTTTCATTACTCATTTCACCTGAATATGAAACCTCCATACTATTCTTTATTGAGTAATTGAGCTTATTTTTTTGGCGAGTAAGCATAGTGAAAGGCTCAGCAGCTTGACCCAACGCAGCACGGCCATACAAGCCATAGGACAAGATTTCATTACGGTACACATCAACCTTTGGTTTGAAGCTGTTTGCCCCTCTATCAACGCCCTCTTGCACTCTACTATCAAACATCACTAATGCAGCAGCAGATGCCAAAGCTCTGACTTGCAATTCGTTCGTTTTGGTAGCGTCATCAGTACCGAGATATAGAATTTTACCTTTTTGCAATGTGAGGCATTGCCAGTTCATTTTCACAATATCATCAGAGACGTTCGCAAAATTCTCACCAGATTTACCATTCAACTTAGTAACAAGATTGACAGTCTCAGTAGATATTGCTTTTCTATTTGAACAGTTCCAAGCTTTGGCAAAGACAGCATGTCTTCTTGCAAATGTAAACTTAGCTTCTATTGCATTTTGGTTGTTGTTAACACCTTTGATAGCGGCTGTATATGCAGCAACATAAGCGTTGATGTAATACCCATTTTGAGCAGCGTTTATCTTCTCCTTAGAAATTATTTCTTCTACATTCTTCAAACCTGAATCTACATTAGACTGTATTGTCTTAACCAAATCATCAGAAGTCTTCATCTGGGTTTTGATGGTTGAATTTTTTACAGCGTTATATGCTTCAGTTTCAAATTTATTTAAGGTCTGTGTAATCCTTTCGGGAGTCATGAACTCCTGAGCGTCTTTGATAGCTTGATTAATGATTTTTTGCCCTAGCTCATCATTATCAAC
The DNA here is from genome assembly GCF_003205245.1 of Pseudomonas sp. MB-090624. Classification (NCBI taxonomy): domain Bacteria; kingdom Pseudomonadati; phylum Pseudomonadota; class Gammaproteobacteria; order Pseudomonadales; family Pseudomonadaceae; genus Pseudomonas; species Pseudomonas sp. MB-090624. The sequence goes on from NZ_QJRK01000029.1 coordinate 9,876, forward strand.
ATCACTCAAACTCAAAGGGAAACTAGGAGCATTTATTTGGAAACCTGTTGATTGTGAGCAATACTTATCTTCAATGTAATCATCGAAATCATGATTCCATTCAGCATTATATTGATATGTATTGCCTTGGTCTTTTTCAGGTACCAATTTATACTTTAGGTTATTTTCAAAGTTATTGAAAATCTCACCCATCGTAGATGTTGTATTTTTGAAGGATAGATAATCACTACGGGCCAAATTATTGGCATTCATTCTCAAGCAATTGTATTTTGTATTCTCTTCTTTGAATGCGTTTCTTAGTAAATTCTTAGAGCTTTCGTCCATATTACGCACGTAGGCATTAAGTGACTCTACTGTTGAAACATCAGCGTTGAGCTGTGCTTGTGAGGCCATAGAAAGAAGTGTCACGTTGTGAACACCGTTTGCGGGTACCGTGCCTTGAATAGCTACCGTGGCTCTAACGTCTCTATAGACTGTCAAAAGAAGAAAACCGATTAGCAAAACAACAACGTATGATGAGAAACTTAATAGCTGCATTTTCTGGTTTCTAGCAGTTACAGCAGCGGCAACACTTCTCAAATGTAATCCAGTTCTTATTGAAGCAAAGAATAAGATGATAAGCCAAACTAGAGGAACTAACCCAACGTCAGTAATTCGACTTAAATTGAATCCACGAAATTTTGTTTCGTCAGTATACCCCCTCATCTTTAATTGCCATTTTGCAATTGATGTATCGAAGGCATCCGGGTCCATCATCTTTAATTTATTAATTTGAATATCTTCATTACAGATAACGTTTACATCAACCTGCTCAGGGTCAAAATCCATCAACGTACCTTCAGCAGCTTGTTTTGCAATTTCACACATGCTGATTTTGTCAGCATATGCAAAATTAGCCGTTGATAAAACGACTAATAGTAGAAACGATTTCATCCATTTCATATTTCCTCCCTGTTGCTTACACCTTCATTGAACCATTCCGGCTGATTCTCCTTTGGTTCATTTTCAAGAAATTCTTCTTTCAATTTTTTACTGAAGTTAATCCCTGAAAAGCTCAATACCCCAAAGACGATTTGACTAGCGAAAAACACAAGAAATTCTCTAAGTGCATTTGAATGCCCGTATGTTATAGCCCAGAGGCCAATTGAGATAACAGATGGGAACATGCAATGCCAAATCATTACATGCTTTACCAATTCTCTATTTTGTTTTATCGCATTCACCAACGATGGTATTGACACATCATCAGTCATGCTTGTTTGTGATTTATTTTCGTTCATTGCTTCCCTCATTCTTGTTGGTTGTTGGCACATCACCATACAAGAGAATAGAGAGAACATTTGATATAGGAGCCTGCTCAGCTTGTGCCGAATTACCACACGTTAACGAATAAGTAATGAGCAAAATGAAAACAGGAACATACAGACCACTTAATCTATTCATTTTGATAAATGATGTTATTACTAATAAATATAGCACTATAATATATTAAATCAATATACAAGCTCATATATGGTGAATTAATTTTGATATGAATTATATTTCCAGCAGGAGGAAAAACATTCCAGCTAGAAATGAGAAAGCATTGATATCCTGTTGTAGACAAAATTGAATTGTGAATTCACCCACGTTGTAGACAATCCTGAAAAAAGCCTTGTAGACATTTATAGAGAAAACACTATTAGAGAAGCGAGAAAGCAATTAAGCAAGATATATGGTTTTGTCTACAACAAACCAGTGTCTATCGCGTTTCACTTGATTGGTTGAATAATCAACCTAATTTAACCTACTCCTAACAATAATGACTAATGCAATGATTGTAATTATGAGCGAATCATTGATTTAGTATTATTGTGTGTTAATTTATTCATAGGGCAGTATTAAAATACTTCCTTCGATAAACAACACAGGAGAAAATTAAGATGAAAACAAGAGAGCAAGAATTGAATGATTTGATTCTTTCATACTCAGCAAAAACTGAACATGAAGTATCTAAGGCTATCAAAACCTTTACTGATAAAGGTGTTGCATTAAACAAGGAGCTAGGAGAGTCAGAAGCATCCATCAACACGCTCAGCATGGCCGGTTATAAGGCCAGAAACGACCACGAAGCATTACCAGCAATAGAAGCACAAATCACGGCCCTAGAAGCTAAGCAGAAGGCTATCACAGAAGAGATTAGCTACATCAAATCAGCAACAGCTAGGCTCAGTGAAATCCACGTTTGGACGCAGATTAAGAAGGTCTTGAAGAAACACAACAAGCTTTCACTTAAAGCCGTAGAAGACATGATTAAACAATCAGTATGAGGATGAAATGATTGACCAGAACCTACAACCAACAATCGACTTAGACAGCAGCTCACCATCAGAATTTGATAGTGGGTTTCCTGCTAAACCTAAGTACGTTAATAATCCGAACCGCAAGAAACGTGAAGCTAAAATAAATCCAGATTATGAAGCAGCCATCATCAAGATACTTTACAAGTACAGAAACAGGCGTAATGGATTAACTACAAAATCAGCAGTCGTAGAACATATCTTTGAAAATAAATCTTTCACCAAAAGCGAAAGTGATAAGCAGGTTAGTAGCATCAATTCACACATGACGGGTTACAAGACGCAATGTGAACAGCTTTATGAATTCTATATAAATCTAGCTACCAAAGATAAGATTCCCGAAACAAGGGAAGAGGTCATTGCACTTGCTAAAAAATACTCAACGAACAATAGTAAAAAATTGTCCGAATTATTTCATGCTCAGCTTACATCATTGACAGAAAATATAGAGAACATTCTAAAGATAGACAAATCTCACATTGACGATGATTCACCTGAAATCGAATCAATCAGGGAGCTTTTCCGCAATGGGGATATAACAGCTAATCTACCGACTCATAGAAATATAGCTTATAGACTTAACATTGAAACTGACCATAGATATTTTGGTGGCTTATCAGGCAAACAAAACTCTGGTGAAAATAGGAGAGTGCTGGAGCAAGTATTAATCCACAACACACATTTCATAATTGAAACCTACAATAGAACACACATTAAATTTCTAATGGATTTCATTTTTGAATTCGATGAAAGGCTATCAGAATTTAACGCAAACAAGTTCAAATACAAAACTGGACTTACAGAGATTTATGAATACCTCATAACACTCAATAGGAAATTGGAGAAATATAAAAATGAGGTAGCCCAATGATAATGAATGAATACGATGGTTCGTTAGTAAGAAGAATGATAGATGGTGTATCAGTGGAGGTTAAAAACAATAGCCGCTCAATACATTTCAAACTCAATTCAGTTTACAAGTCTGTCAAATATCTGTTGGAAGCAAAGAAGAAAGACAAGGACAAAATTCAAAGTGTTAAAGACAGAGCTACATACATTAAGACAAACTGTAGCTTCACTAATCCAACTATGCTTGCTGGCACCCCAGCACATGCAGCAGAGGTCGATAAACAAGCTAAAAGTATTGATGATGAGTTCATGCAACATTTCTTGAAACACGCAACACCACAGGAACTTAAAAACTTCAATGCCATTAAAAACATGAGTGGCATAACAGAAGAAGAAAGAGCCAAAGCCTTGAGGTCATTCTATGCTTATGAATTGGTAATGGCATTCCACCCCGATGAAATGGCTGGATTATCAAGACCTGAAAAAGCTGCTTTAATATCTGAAATGCAACATGAATTCTACAAGGACTTTACAGGTTGCCAAACATTAAATCATAAATACTTTGGTGTAATTCAATTTGACACAGATAACCCACATGAACAGTTCATGATTTCCTCATATGATTTTGATGGAAAACGATTGAGCTTACATAACAATTATCAAAGGTTCCAAGACTTTATAGCAAGGATGGAATCTCACCCTAAGTATGGAAAATATCTAAAACAGGTAGTCACTGCTAAGCGTGAAAAAAATGAATTCCCTAACAAGGAAGAACGTCAAAACACCGAACAATTACTTAATTCCTGTTTTTCTAAAAATACTCTTAACTATTTAGAAACAAAAGCCAATCTTGCTGAACACAACATCATTCTTGACCCTAGACATTTCAAGAACAAACTACAAAAGGTCATGATAAAGCAGAAAGGTAAGAAGCAAATTAATAGTAAAGGTCTGTCAAAAGAAATTCAGATTGGTTTATCTCGATATCTTGAATTGAAAGAGCTTGACGAGAAGCACCCGAGATACAATCTAGGTCAGAAGCTTCACACTGCAATCAATCTCATCAAAACTCACAGAAGCTCAACGCTGGATGATTTAGATTCGATATTGCACAAAGCTGGTTTTGGTTTAGAAGTCACCATGACTAAGGCAGGTTTCGTTCAAGGTTACTCACTCTATCTTGAAGACATTAATGAATCAGTGAAATTCTCAACCTTGGGAATTACTAAGAAGGAGCTTCAAAATAGCACTGAGCAGGCATCTATTATCAATGGATTGGCAACTGTAAGAACCAAAAACCCTACTGTTGATGTTCGTAGTGAGTTCCACAAAGCCAGAATCATTCTTGAGCAGAACAGAGACAAACCTTTAAACGAGATTGACAAGGTATTGAATCGCAGTGGATACGGCCTCAATTGCCATGTGAATAATGGAGAGGTTCAAGGTTATGGCCTTGTGCTTTTAGATGTTAACCACTCTATTTCCCTTGGCAAATATGGTATGGACAGAAGGAAGATAAAACCTAACCCAGAACAGGCTGTTGCCCTTAAAGAGAAATACAGCAAAATTCTCGTTACCAACGTTAAGACTGGAAAAGAAGAAGAAATAATCATGATTGGTAATGAAGCCATGATTATTGATGCAATGGGTAACATGCGTCCACTTTTCAGGAAAAGAAAAAGGGTTAATGACTACCCTTCCCTTCTAGCTTACATGCAAGACAATGGCGGTAAATTTCAAATTGCATTGAAAACTAGATTCACATTCAGGGACCACCGTTTTTACAGAAACAACGTTGAGACATTCCGTATTACTCAGAACGATGCTAACAACCTGAAAACGTCGGTCAGCAGCACAGACGTTATGACAGCCCGAGCCGTTGCCCAGCTCTACCTAGACTCAGGGTACACAGGTTTCAGAATCACCAGTGCTGGTAGTGACATTGCAGCTCGAAACTTATGGCGTGAAGGCTCGTTGCTAGGCTTGAAGGTCGAGGGTTACACCCCTACCCCAGCAGACATTGCATGGTTGAAGGAGAAGGTTCAGCCTAAGATCGAGCAGGCCAGAGCCAAGAACCTTGAAGCTATCAACGACTACAAGGCCCAACGCAAGCCGTTTGACATTAAGGTAGCGTCTAACCAGTGGGGTAGCATCGACCGAACCCCAGTAGCGTTTGCATTCGTAGACCTGTTGAAAGCTGGCCTCAATCCTATGATGGTGCTCAACCCGCCTAGAAAGGGTCAAAACAAGGCCACGGACGATGACTTGAAGGAAATGTATCAGCTCATCCTCAAAACCACCCTGCATGAGTGCCCACAGCATCTAGCTAAGGCAAAGCAGCATCTGGAAGCCTACGGCCCTGCTAAACCTATCAAGGTGGTCACACCTCCAGTTCAGCAGGTACCAGCTCAATCAACAGCTCCAGTGGTTGAGGCTCAACCAGCAGCACCATCAAACCCACATGCAGCACAGCCAGTAGCTAACCCTACCGTCAATGACATTGTGAGGGATTTCAACGAAAGAACTGGTTATGACGAAAAATTGAGACAGGAAGAAATCAGGAGGCAAGCAGCATTGGAAAAAGCAAAAGAAGATGCGAAAAAGAAAAAGTAAAAAACCCCATCAGGGGTTTCTTTTATTCTACTGGGTTGTCATCCCATAATTGCTGATTCATCGTTTCAGACGTGCAAGGTTCTTCAAATTTCAATCCTTGTGGATAATCGTCGTCAAAGACAAATTTCTCCATAGCTATTATACATTCCTGTAAGTCTTTCTCAGTAAATTCTTTAAACTTATGTTTTTGATTGCTCATATTTTTTCCTATGGTTGATAGTAACAATCTACCATAGTCAAATTCATTTTCAAGCGTACAATAAAAACCAACTATCCCTAGTTGGCTTTTATGATACATCCGTGTATTGGCAATGAGTTATAAACTATAAAAGTAAACCTATCAAACAGCATTAAGGTTACATGATTAATTAAATCATTAAACAATAATAAGTCAATAGTCTTTACAAAATAATTTAACCTAGTATTATAATAATTGAACAACATTATTTTATTATTATGGGCATTGAAAGAAAATACGACAAAATAATCAAAAAAGCTATTGCGACAGCTCCAAAGCCTGCGGACCACTATTTAAATCATCTGTATAGAACAGTTCAGCTAGGAATGATTGAAAGCTTAAATAACTTGATTTTTGAATCAAACCTTCAACGCAATGATTTAATTAAATTGACAGGCTTGACTGAAAAAATCTATGAAAAAGCAATGAAGGATATTCAAGAATACAAAAACCTATCGTATGAAACGAAGCGTGACCAGCTTAAAGAGCGAACATCCAAAAAGCTCAGAATAGCTACATTCCTTTACGCTAATAGTGAATATGACGAGAACAATATTAAATCAGAAATTCACACAATATCTGTTTATGAATTGGCTAGATTACAGAAAAAACCTGTTAAAGAAACACAAGACGACTATTTACTATTAACGTCTGGGTTGCGTAAGCAGTTCATTGAAAAATATGGCGACGAAATATCCCAAATTCAAAAAGCAGCATTGAAACGAACACCTAAGCCAATAGACCCTACCCCAAGTAATCAGGACGATATTAAGCCTGATGTGAGGGTGCCATGAGTAAAAAAGACCTCATAGCAACAGAGCTTGCTGAATTTAGGGCTAGCTCAGCAAAGCTTACCGATGCCGCTTCAATCGTAAGTAGACTGGGTGCAAATCAAGATTTCACTAAATCTCTTGATTCATTTGTTAAAAACATGACATTGGAATCACACCACCGCTTCATACATGAAGATTTGGCTAAATATATAAGAAAGCTAATCTACAAAAAGCTCGAAGCCAGATTGAATATCAAAGAGAAACCTAATGCTAGGTTCAAACAGATAGAAGAGTTAATCAATATCCTAAATAAACATGTGGTTATTCATAATCGTATGATTAACGCTCAATTAAAAGCGGGTTATGACGTTTTGAGCACAGAGCCAACCTATGGCTTCATTGGTGCCGATTTGAGCTATTTGCTAAATCCAGCAACAGCGGAAAAATACAAAAAAGTGATTGATGAATGTAAATCAGAGCAGTTACAGCTAGCTAACAATGGAATCCCCCTACTTTACACTATGAACATTGGCTTACAACGTTTTGTTGATAAGAAGCGAACCACATTAGAGACAATTAAATATCTGGCTTATTATGTCTTCAAATTTAACTTCTTGAATATCTCACAGAGATACACCAATGGCTTTAGGGTATCAATTGATTTTAAGCATGATAGAATAATAATAAATACCAACAGAGCTGATGGTAAAACTTTCAAGAAAGAAGCTGAAATCATACCAATTTTCACAAACAACATAATGGAATCAATAAGAATCACTGAACAGGATATTATTGAAATCATTGAGTACGACATAGATGCAAATTATATAAATAAGGAGAAAATATGATTACTGAAAACAATGAAGAATTTTACAATGACGCTGCTGCAAAGCTCAAAAAGAGTGGAAACTACCAATCACCAGACCAAAAGAAAATTGAGTTACGCAAGGGGATTAAGCGTTTAATAACAAGGAAATTAGATGAAGAGACTTCTAAGTAAACTTAAAGAGCTTATCACATCTAAGGCGAATAATACTCAGGTTCCCGAACCTGAAATTGAAGATGATGATGATTTTGGCGACGTTGTAAATAACAATGTTGGAATCCTCATGTCGAAAGACAAAGAGGTTTTTGACATTGATGAAATGATTTACTACTCAACTAAAATCGACTTGAACAGGCACAATGCCAATACCTTTGAAAAGAAATTCTACAATTTACTTTTTGACTCGGAGCTTATGAATATCAGATTCATCATTGCTGCAAAGCATGACGAAATCAAAGAAGCTACCCATGAGCATGACATAATGTTGGCAGAGACTATTCACCATCAAGCAACCTGCATTTTTGAAAGAGAAAAAGCCAAATTCGTACTGTATTCAATGGAGAACTTCAAAGACGAATCATTCCTAATGATTAAATCAATGAAAGCTAAAAATATCATCGCAAATTCTATGGAAGACATTGACCTATATTTCACAAATGAATGGCAAACAAGAAAGAATAAAAGCTATCCAACTGTCGTTGCAAAGCTAAAACTGGTTGAGGTAGCTATATTTGATGAGTACAAGAAATTAAAAATTATTCCAGACACACCACCAGAAGATGATTTCCTAAGTGACTCTGAAGATGAATCAAGTTCTAAATCATCATTGAATTTCAAATAAAAATCCGCTTAGAGCGGATTCTTTGTGAAGTCATCATATTTCTTTGTCCTTTCTATGAATGCTTGATAGAAAGCATGATTTAGGGTCAGAACTTCTATTTTGATTGTCTCAACCTTTTTTTCAATGAAGGTATCAGACGTTAGGATATTCGCAATAAAGTTACTCAAGTAATCATTTAACCTAATCGCCCTATTAACGCCATTCCTGTTATCATAGTTAAACTCAAATTGTAAATCAATTCCAAAGCTATCATATACTGCCTTGTATTCATCTTCATTCAATCCGTATTTATATGCACGCTCCTTGCAATATTTTGTCTTTGTAGAATCCTCTATCAACCAATATATTTCTTTTGGAAGCTCCAATAGCAACATGGAAAGGTAAAACTCACTAAATGGCTTAAAAACCTTACCTTCAAACTCAAAATCATTGTTAGCTTCATGCCATGATTCAATCATGGCTTTATTTTTTTCACCTAACGTATATTCAATCTTTTGAACCAATGCACTTGCAAATACTTTTCTCATAAATTCTCCTTAAAATTTTAATTTCTTGTTGTCTTCAACCTTTTGGTCATTAAACAATTTTGGTTTGTTATTTGATTCTTTCTCAATACCTTTCAGACCTGCTAAAGCAGCATCTAAATCCAATTCTGATGGATGACCAACTGTACCGTTGAAAATGGCTTCTCTTTCCTTTTGAGCTGGGGTATCAAGAACGTTTGGTGTATCCAAAGCATGTGCTATGGCCTTTTCTTTATCAGCAAGTGATTTACTATCGAACTGGTCAGGGCTATTCACAACATATTCTTTTTCAGGCTCAGGCAACATAAGCTTGACCAATTCCTTAGCTTCAAGGAAATCACCAGTTTTCGCTGGTGTAGGAGACACCTTGTTATTTGTTTTCCAGAAACCTATCAAATCCCAAGGTTTAACATTGTGATGCTCACATAATCTTGATATCCCAGTTTGTATGTCTTTTGGAGATAAGTTATCCACTACATTCTCTTTACCCCATAGAATGAATTTACCTTCATTCTTCTTGCTTGGGAGCATGAACATTCCACTAGATACAGCAATCGCTAAGGGTTCTTTCTTAGGCTCAGCATCCAGAGCCTGCTTAGGTTCCGACTGACCAACAGGAACCGGACTAGCATCAGGAGATTGCTTAGCTGGCTCTGAAGCATCCACTACTGGAGCTGGTTCAGAAGGTGATGGTGGCTCTGATACGACAGGAGCAGGCTGTACAGGCACATCTGGTAGCTCTACGGCTTTTGGTGCAGGTTCAGGGGCTTCTGGTGCTACATCTGGCTTGCTAGGTTGACTAGGAGCTTGAGCAGGCTCTGCAGGAGCTGGATCGTCCTTCTTGTCAGATAAGGCATCATCCATTGCAGGAGAACCAACGCTAACAGGAATCTCAGGCCCAGATGTTCCAGCAAAGCCAATCTCAGTCTTGTTCTTGAGGTATTCAGCAACGTGCTCATCAAAAAGCTTCTGGTATTGCTTAGGTACGGCTATTTTGTCGAATGGCACATTGAAATTTTCATGGAACTCAATAACTGAATTTTTCATGAATGTCACAAGTTCAGTATTTGAAAACTGGTGACTATCTAGCTTAGGTAATCTAATGTGGATTGGGTCAAATCCTTTTCTAATAGCGTATTCCTGTGCAATCGCTCTAGCGGCAGGGTTCATCAATCCATTATGAGTCATTACGACTCGACTATCTAAACCAGTTTTCACCCTAAACAATTCATTCATGTTCGCATCTGCTACGACATAATCACGAATGTAAGGGAATCCATCACCAAAGACTGGCTTATCAGAAACCTTTTTAAGCATTTTATTTTCTTTGATAGCCTTGTCTAACCAATACACATCTTCTTTACCTACTTCATTTCTTTCTTCAAGATGCTTCTTCACCTTATTAGTCATGTCTACTAAATGTGATTTAGCCTGTGCCAAATTAGCGTTTAATTCCTCAGCTAAATCTGGGTCGGTATTCTGAACCATTTCCCTAGTAGCTTCTTTATTCTCAGCTATGGCTTTGTCATGCTCACGCTTCAATTCAGCCTCAGCAAGATTTGGCTCACCACCATAACTGATATTTTCAGCAATCGCTTTGGTTCTTGCTAGGTATGCTTCTGTTTCTTCATCACGAATTCTCAAGTGATTTCTCATCAACACATCAGGCTCAATATATAGCTCATTAAGAAAATTGAATTTCTGAGAATTTTGCGTGCCATTCTTCACAGCAGTAAACATGTTATTTGCTACCGCTATATTCTCATCACCTAAATCTTTACGCACTGAAAATTGTTGAATATCACCGCCCATCAAAGACAATGACTTTGCAACATCGTCAAACGTTTTCTTATCAGCAAATGCTGAATTGAAGATAGCAGAAGCACAGGCATAAGTGCCTAGGTGTGAATGTCTCAACTCAGGGCTAACAGCAATGGCTAGCACGTTCTCACCATCCATGATGGTAAGTGCTGGGTGACGGGAATAGTCGAATGTGAAAGATGGATTTATTGCTGATATTTGCTCAGTGAAGCCTTTATATCTAGCTATTGACTGCTCAATCTTGCTTTCTTCAAATGTTACGTCTGGTATTAGATTTATACTCTGCTCATAGAAGTCACCAGCAACCAACATGTTCTTATTATTTATACCCATAGTTTCCTTATAGATGTTAATACAAGCATTATAATATATTTTTAGATTAATTCAATAATATACAGATGGAATTTCAGGGATATTTTTTGAATGCAGGATTATAATACTTGATAAATTATATTTTTATGAAATGATTAACTTTAGATGCCGTGATTATTCACTCATCAAAATCAACCATTATCAAAGAGAGGAATTATAATGAACATAAATACACCACCAGATAAAACAACAGATTCAAATGATTCAAGTATAGAGCCTAAACCAATTAATGATGTTTCACCTTTACCGCTACCAGTCAAAGAGCGACTATGCAATCAATGTCTTGAAGAGCTTGGCTTAGATGACATTAGTACGCTCGAGCAGAACAAAAATCTGATATGCGAATGGTGTATTGACAAGCAAGCGATAACGGATAATTTTGAAGAAATCATAGAAAAAGACGAGCCAGATGCTAATAACTGTGTACGTATTACAACGACAACTCATGACTATGACAAACCAAGAGTTAAAAAATCCGTCAAAATAGTTTTCACATTATTAGTTATAGCAATCGCCGCCGCTCTATTTTATTAAATTGCTCATTAAACAGCCCGTATGGGAACTTGCCATGTCTGGAACGTTTGAAAACTCGTTTACGCTCTATCTACAAGACAGAAGTAAGATGCACCACAGGCAAAAGAGATAAAAACACCAGAAAAAAAAGGCCCAATTAGGGCCTAAATCATCATCAATAAATCTGTATGTTAAGCAAGAAGCCGCGAAGTATACCCCCTCCCCTAACACATGACTAGCCACAAGAACCAATCAGCTCACCTATCATGAATGAATAGATAGCCTTTTCGTTCACCTATCACATCGAATCATCATAAATCTATAGTTTTTGCAAAAATAATGCTTGCTGGAGGTAATCCAATAATCTATTATCCTATCCAACAAGGCACAATACATAAGCCTTGATAAACCATCATCATCAAGACAATTGGAGTTTCGCATGACTACTGAAGTCAAAAGTCAAAAAGCTGAATACGATGAAGCCCTCAAGACTGGTCTTTACAATCAGCAGGGTATCAACGTTGCTGAACGAGTTCTTGACGTATTCAATACCACAGCAATTGCTAGCGAATACGAAGAGACGTTGAAGCAAATTACCGAAGCTTCCAAAGTTGGTGATGTAAAACAGGTTTTGGCACTGTCTAAAAAGCTGAACGACATTCAGCACAACCGCCAGAACCACGAAAAAGCTCTGAATGACTACAAGAACAAATTCACCTTCTCTGACATTCTGCAAGCGTACAGTGCTGAATTTTCTGAGCTGAAATATGAAGCAGCTCTGGAAGCAATGAAGTCGGCTCACATCGCTGTTGAACAATCGGGTAATACCAAAGGCACCCGAGGCCGCAACAAGTCTGCAGATGGGGTTCAAGCTCCAAAAGGTGATCGTCCACCGAAGGTTTACAAAATCACGAAAGACGGTAAGAGCATTGATTTCATCCTGCGTGCTGGCCCTGCAGGGTTGGATCAGGACAAAGAAGCTTTTGAATTCTTGGGCTTCAAGCTTGTCCCATCTGCTGATGGTAAAAAGTCTGTTCTTGAACCAGCAGAATTTGTTACTTCCACAGGCGAAAAGATTAAAGCAGCTCGGGCTTCCATCGTGAAAGCTATGGAAACTGGCGGCGTCAAGATGTTTGAGGATTACGACTGCAAAGAAATTAAGCCAACCGCTTAATCTCTGAATGCACGAAGCCCCCTACTCTGGGGGCTTTTTTGTATCTGGAATTCATGATTTCTTTTTTCTTCTACCCTTTGCTTTCAGCATTCTATACAGCATTTTCAAAACTTCGACGTTGAATAGATAAACCCTGTCGTTTGTCTTCATGTTCTTTTGAATACGACCTATTGTCAGTAAATTTGTCAATTCAATGTTTTCAGCCAACATTCTTTTTTTAATCTTGCCTAGCTCGTATCTGAACTGACTTTCCTTAACGTCAGTTATCTTTTTGCTTTCAATGAATTCTTTAATCATCATACGTCCAACTATCTGTTGGTATGCTGGTTTCTTTGAAGCAACGCTGTAATCATATCTGGTGTGATTATTGTCATGAAGTGAATCTAGAACCTTTAAGCTCTGACTTACATCACATATATACTTACTATTTGCAGCCATTATTTTATCTCCAGTATTATAATATCCCTCCTTCTATTTTTTCATAACTTTAACAAATATCAATACCAACGGTTAATTATTGGTTATCATCCTTGTAATTTTTAAATGTAGTATTATAATAATAAGTAATAACTTCAATTCATTCAATGAAGATTTTCCGAATATTAATCGCCACATCATTTCTATTACTTTTAAGTGGCTGTGACCGTGGAACCATGAACCCTAACTATCAGTGTGGCATGAAAGCTGATGGTCAAAAGGTTATGGGTTACAACAGCCAGATATGTTCTGAGAACTCAGAATATCAATCGCTTTACATGACCAACCCAGACTTCACCGTTGATTTGATTAACGATACCAACGAAGCCAAAACCGGCATTCCAGCTTTATATAAAAAAGATGAAGCATTATCAATATACAACCAGTATTTGTCTTTCATCTTCAAAAAATTACAAACCACCATCACAGACGTTGCGTTGTGGATGATTGCTCTATACCTGATTTATTCTGTATTTCAAACATTATTTGAATTATCCAGAATGTCACTACAACACCTAGAACAGACAGAGGAAAGGTATTCATTCAAGATTCTAGGCTGGAACTATTGTAAATTTGCTCTACTATTTGTCTTTATAATTCCTATTGGAATGGATGGAAACTCTTTCTTCAACAGGTATTTTTATGGAACGTCTTATAAAATTGGTCAAGAGAACTTTGCTTTCACCATTAGCACCATATCTGCTGGAGAGCAGCAAGGAGAAACTGAAAGCACGCCATTAAGCCAAGACACAAGACAATATTCCAGCGTTTATTGGTCTAGCTGGGCACTCAATAACATGACCATAAAAGGTAAGCTCAGGGACAATCGCACAGCCAAGCTTGAATACCACGAAGCTATCATGCAAGGCGGTCAATACGTGCTTCCAGTTGAGCATAGCGACTCAGAACCATATATCTTCCGTACTGGTGACAAGATTGAATTGAAGCGTTACACCGTCAAAGACGAAGCTCAGAAACAGGTCAAGGCCCGTAGCCTACTCAGCTACTCAGGTAAGGTCACATTCAACAGAGCTGGTATCACCAGTAGAGACGCAGATAGCCTAATTGCTGGCTCACCTACCACCTACATTTCAACACAGCCTAGCGAGATTCCTGCTAAGGCCAAAGCCATGATTGACGGCATGGTGTCCATCCATGGTGAAGAAATCAGGAAGAACCCTGAAGCTATCAACAGAGCCATCATATCGGGCGTTTTAAGCTCGATGCCTTACCTTGTAGAAACCTACATGAAAAAGGAACAACCAGCCGTAAACGAGATTACAAGGCTTGTTGAAGAGTTATTCTGTACGCAAACACCACTGAACACCGAAACGAAATTCCTCAACGAAACGTTTATAAAAAACATTGCTGCCAAGAAATTCTTTGAACCTAATATGATAAACCGTTGCATAGGTCAAAACGGCAGCAAATACATTTCATACGGAATTAGACCTTACCCTACTGTTGAAGCAGAAGTAGACAAGAAATATAAGGACTTAATAGACCGTGGTTATGAATACCTTGTGTCAATTGTAGGAGCCACGAAAGACATTACGGTCAATGAAGACACAGCAGAATACTGTAAGAAAGCTAGAGTTGGCGGTTTGAGAGGTGCAATTCTCTATACTGATAAATGTGTCTATGCAAACAGCTTGCAAGCTGAATATAGCGATTACATCACAAATTCATTTATCGCAGAATCTGTCGGGTTCGACCATTACATTGATACTGAAAGCCGTAAGGGTGATGACTGGTACAAATATAGCCCAGCCATGAATGATGATTTTGACCCATATATTGAAAGACTTTTCAAAACTGTATCAGTCAAAGTTACACAAGGTCAGGTATCACAAGAAGCCTATCTAAGAGCTATGGCTGATTCCTACGATGAAAAAGCAACTGGAATAGAGTCAATTGTGAACATGTTCACATCCCCTATTGAGACTCTTAAAGCTTATGTGGGTATGGATACGGATAAGCCGGACCCAATGAAGGTGAAAGCTGGCGTTCAGAAGATGTTTGTAAAAGGGGTATCCATTGGCACAACAATGTTTATGAGCGGAACCGTTGCCACAGGCATTGATAACGTAATGGAAATGAACAAGGACCAATCTAAAAAAACTGATATTGGTTACTCAGGTAAAGGCACAGGTAAGGTTAACTGGTTAACAAGCAAATTCGTAAAACTAATGTCATCAATGACAATGCCCGGATTGATTGTTGGCTTGACTAGCTTAATGGGCTTAATATACTTCGCATTGCCGAAATTAATATTCATCTTCTTAGCATTTAACTATGCAGCACAATTTCAGGTCCATTTGATGAATGGTGCATTGACGCTGGTGAAAATGGCAAGATTGGATGATAGAGATAACTTTGCACATCACCTCAACAAGCTTTTCAATTCATTCGGTTACATAGTATTTACACCAGTTATTTTATACGGTTTATATTGCATGGTGATGGTATTTGAAGGTGAAGGGTTAGCATACACCTCAACACAGTTAATGAAAACACAAACCCATACACTAATGGATTCAATAGCATTTATCTTTAACTTTGTGGCAACCATTGGTGTAGTTACCCAAGCTATTTTAGCTACATCAATTATTTGCTATCAAACAATTATGAAAGAAATGTTTGGACTAGATGAAACACCATCAATTGCTGAACACGCATTGAACATATCAATGTTTGTAGTGAAATGGTCTGTCCCATTTGTTGGTTTGTTGCTGCACCTATTCACTATGAGAAAGAAATAAATAAACAGCAAAAGACCTCAACGGTCTTTTTGCTTTTCTGTTCTAGACATAGGAACGTGAGTGCAAGAACCTTTCCATTTCAATCATAAATTTTGAACAGTCTTCACGTTTCAAAGCTTTCTTCATTCGATGCTTAGGAATGTCAGCATCATGTGCATTCTTGTAGAATTCCAGCACAGTAGTAGATATGGGAATTTCTAGCATATCACCAGCGTGGCTAATCTTGCTGATTATGAAATACTTCTTTTCATTCAGATCAGCATAACCAACCATTTTAAATCCAGTATCTTTTACCATTTTCAGAGCAGCAGAAGCACACGATGATAGATATTCATCGTTGGTAATAATATTTAGATAATCAGGGGATTTTGCTTCGATAAGCTTGTGTTTTATTTCAGCGTAGAACATAGACATAGATTTATCTCCTTAGTATTTCTGTCTTTTAGTGAATCCTTCTGTTGCTAGAGTTGATCGAATCGAACCAGAGTACAAGCCCCTTCAGAGGCTTTTTTACAGATTACAGTGATTATTCACATCAGATTCATCATCTACCATCACACATACATCAAACTGAATTTCAGACTCATCAGGGGATTGGTGCCAGAAATACAAATGTCCTTCTTTCAAAAATTCTGTTATAGCATTAGCATTAAACATTTTTATGTGATCAATCCGCAAATGATGAAGCATCAGCGTTGACAGAATTTGAACCAGTGTAGCTTTACAAGCAAACTCATCAATGTCATTGAGTATCAAACCGAGCATGTTCAACTTATAAGGGTCAACATCATGAACGTGAGACAAGAAGGCAAGTATCAAGCTTCCAGCACCACAACAAATCTCACCAACTAATTTTATTGAATCCCAAGCCTTAATTTCATCAGGGTCAGGAAAAGTCAGCTCAGGCAACACATAGGCAACCGCTTCTGGTGTAAAGAATTGCCCTAAACCTTTACCTCTACTCTTTCCATTACGGCCTGAAAGAATAATCTCTTCTGTAAGATTAGAGAAAATATCAGCAAATGGTTTTGACTTTGACACCATTGCAACATACATATCAAAGGCTTCTTTCAGAGCCACCTCATCAGAATCATAGGGCATTTCACATTGGATGTTGCTCATAGTGAACATAGACGCCCTAGGATTCATCTGACGCCAAGCTAGCATGGCTGATCCATAGCAATAGTCTACGAAAATTTTCAAAGCCAATTCTTGCGATTCACGCTCACTCATGGGCAATGATTCGGTTACTTTAAATATCTTCTTTTTTAGTGCTTTCATATCCATAGTCATTCCTCTCTTATTAAAATTTCTCATTCCTCAATTACACAACTCACAGACCTTATCGAATGCTTTGAACAGACCAGCCTTGTTGGAGCTACCAACATCAATGCATGGGCTTTGCAGTTCAACCAGCAATCTACGTCTCTCACCGTATTCAGTCAGAACGTTGCCGTTGAACACACGGACTCTATTCATTTTGATGTTATGGCTCAGTATGGACGTTGCTACTTGAATGAATGCCGCCTTGCAAGCCAGCTCATCAATATCAGCCATTTCGACTGATAGTGTCTTGAATGACGCAGGATCAGCATTGAATCGACGCTTCAACAAGCCCAGTGTGAGACTTCCAGCACCACAACAATCATCGGATTGAATCGAATCACGGAAGCAACCCCCAGCAAAGGCCAGCTCAGCCAGCAGGTATGAAAGGTCTGGTGGTGTTAGGAACTGACCTATCCCCTCCCCGCCTTTACCAGACAGAAGCAAATCTTCATGAACCATCGTCAGAAGGTCAGTGAATGGCTCATGAGCGGCTACCAGATCAAAGTAGCTAAGCAATGCATCACCAATAGCATGATTATCTTGGAATACCTCATAATCCACCTTAGCATCTTGGCAGACATAGAACCATGCACCATTGTCAAGACGACGATCCATATTCTTATCAATCCAAGCATAACAAATCATTTGAAAACTATATTCAATGAACAATTTATAGCTTTCAGATAATTTGCCCTTTTCACTACCTTTCAGGTAGCTTGAAACATTTAATAATTCATTCTTAAATTTACTCAGTAGATTCTGTCTTTCTTGTGAATTCATACACGACTCCTTTGTTGTCTTCTAGCCACTAATTCTTTTTGCCATTTTTTCAACTCAACATACATATCCCTTTCAGGGTAAACCCCAATCATCAGACCTATATGCAACTCAAACAGGAATTCAAAGTCAGTGTATTCCAGTTTCAAAATCCTACCGCCTTTGAAATCAAAATAAACGCTATCACCACTAGCATTAAAACCAATGCCTATGCTATTAAACATTTCCTGAATTATTGGCAATAAGCACTTTATTGGTTTTGATTCAGATAACAGACTTATGTTTTGGTAAGTCGTGCAAACCTCTTTATGGTCATATACACCTAATGCTTCCAGAAATTCACCATCTGTTGTATCAACATCTAAGGTGCGGACGATTTTCACCAACTCATTATCATCATAACAAAACGCCTTAGCATGACAGTTATAATGAACAACCAAACCCTTGCAACCATCCCACTCAAACCACACATCTATCATTTTTGAGTTATCATAAAATTCTTCAATCTCACCTGCACAATCAAACATAGAATTCTCCTTTTATTTATACAAAACTATACAATCAATTACGAATCATGAACACTTCACAACCACCTGATGATTCAAAATATTGCTCCATGACACCCAATACATCATCAGTAGTGAAATCTTTTTCACCTTCAACCAGCTCATAAAATTCTGGTCCTAGCACACATTTCAATAAATCAGAGAAGTCACCCGCCATTAACCAAAGCTCTGAACTCTGAAAAACTTCAACAGTGCCTTCATCTAGAATCATTGTGACAGACGGACACATTGAACAAATGAGCAATTCTATAAGCTCAAATGCATCATCTTCACAAAGACTGGATGCTTCTTCTTTAACAGTCCAATACAGAGTACGATAATTCATAATTTGACCAACCATACTCATAAAATTTAGCTGTTCAGGCGAATGATTTTTATCAACCAGAGACTTCATTCCATCACTCATGAAGTCATCAACCAACTCGATGAATGTTTGTTCTCCAACAGATTGATTTGCTCTATTGAATATTTCCACCTTGGAAAAGCTTCCATCAAATGCTAATGTCCAAAGTGGATTCATCCAGCAGATAACCCTTTCCATAAACCAGCATTTATCAGCGTTTGGTCTATCTGACCTGACTACTCTACAAGCATAATCATAAAGCTCCTTATAGCCATCAACCTCATATGCAATATTGGCATCACTTGGAGCACTTGGCATTTTAACAACGTTTTCATCATCATTATTCATATATTACCTCTTGTATTATTTTAAACACATACACGCACCCCTCAGAGAACGCTTACATGAATTATTCTCTTTAGTTAGAATTAATAACAAAAAAACAACGGAGCACTAGAAGGCTTTCAAGAATTCTTCTATCTCTTTTGCTTTCTTCTTAGTCAGATACTTCCATCCTTCTACATCTTCCATTTCTAATGCTTTCTTCAACAAGCCTGCAATGGTGTATGCATCGAAATTAGGCAAGTCATTTCGCGGAATATAATAATCGGGAAGCTCCATTGCTAAGAAAGCAATTGAATCTTCAACATAATGATAGTCACTAATCAAAGTATCAAAGAAATAGTCAGTTACCGCTCTCGCATAATCATAATCACGGCGTTCATCTATATGACGGCAGCTATCAATCAAAACATTTGACGTATCAAAATCAAGGTCATATTCCAAGTATGCTGCTGATGATACGCTGATGTATAAGTCATCGCCCCGATAATCACCAATTGTCACCATAAGCTCTATTGCACGTAGCAAGGAGACATTGAACAACTGTTTGATTGTCTCAATATCTACGGGTGTTTTAAGTTTTTCTTTAAGTTTGACTTCTGATTTTTTCAGATAGTCTTTAAGCAATTCTTTTGAATTCGGCATTATCTAATCCCCTACTATTTTGTCATAAGCAAAACCTTGATTGGTTAAGTTGCAGCGAATATATAGTTTGGTTTTGATTTTGTCTACAGCAAAGATTTAATGACCATCAAAATCAAAAATAAGATTGTTTATACAAGCCTTTAGTTTCGTGGCTTACAGAGCACCAAAAACAAAACTTAGATTTATTGATTCCGACGAACGGTAGTATTTATGTAAAAACCTCATTTTTGATTTCATCACAAACTAAATAAATTGAACAATTAACTTATCTGGCGTCATTTACTTTTTTAAATCTAGTATTATAATAATTATGTATAACTATAATTCAGCACATGAGAAAGCTTCTAGCACTATTCATTTTTTTAACATTTCTAGCTGGCTGTGAGGGTGACAGCGTTCATAGAGCAGCCGAACGTATGTCTAATGACAACAGCCTTGACAAGAACATGGTGCTTAACGCCTTTGAGGCTCAGTATGGTTGTGACGTTGTGCAAGACAGCGTTGAACGTGCTCAACGTGGAGTGTCTGACACAGGGAAGGCTAAATATAACTGTCAAGGTGACAACAACACATTCACCTCAGTAAATGAACCTAGGGAAAAAGGCGAAAATATCATTCAAACTGTGGTTAAGGTGATAATGGTTCCTTTTTTACTTTTGGGAATCCTTGTAGTTATTCAGAATAAATCCACTGGCAACAATGGCATTAAAACAAACGTATTCATTTTCATCTTAGAAAACGCCTTCAATTTAATTGTAAGGTTCAAGATGGTTTCTATATTAGTTTTCCTTGCAATATTTGGCTTAATGATTTCCAAGAATGCTCAAAATGAAATCCTTGAGCAGAAAGTCTACCGTGAAGCACCAATCAAAATTCCGAATTTTTCAATCAAAACTGGCTTAGCTCTTAATATTTTTGAATATCAGCTTTGCATCAAATCAAACACAATCCCACAAAGTAATGAAGATGCAGCCATAAGAATAAGTAAAATCGGATATGGTTATGAGCTAAAAGGGGCTTACATGAATTGCCAACTCGACGGCGGTTTTGCCGTTGATAGGCTAGGGAATGAGATTGCTAGAAGATATTCATTGCTTGATTTTGAGACGTTGCAAGAAAGACAGGTCAGAGAAAATCTTGCTAAATTGATTGCTGCAACTGATGTTCTAGCAACGAGAGTAGCCGCAGCAGAAGGTGAAGTCATCCGTAGAAGCGTTCCCGATTTCTTGACATGTGAAAACCTTCCTACCCAGTTTTCAGGAATGGAGCCGGAAGACACACACAATGTAGTTATGAAAACCCTTGAATGTGTCAGTCGTGACTTTGTTTTTAACATGTCTAAATACAGCGGAATGACTGAGAAGGAAATAGATAACCTTGAAGCTAAGACTAAAGGCCGTAATGTCTTCATGTGTTCTGGTGAATTTGTGAAGCAAACCGGAACAGATTTAGCTGGAATAAGAGCTAAATACCAAGCTTGTGTTACTCAAAATTGTAATGGCTCAGGTTCAAGCTATGCGTGTGGCGTAGCCCTTGCAAAATACAATTCAGTTTTTCCTGATGAAGAAGCTGATTTATTGACTATCCCTACCACTGGTTTCTATGAAAAGCCAATAAATTATAACTCAGCGAAAATGATATTAGGGACCATTTCTGTAAAATTCACTATGGATGAAGAGGTAAAGCCACGTAAGCAGAACGGAATGCCTATTGCTTCATTCCCTTCATCCAGTGCCTATGGACGTATGACATACGAACAAACGCAGAATTTTTATACTAGAAGTGATTTATTCTACAGTGAGAAACATAAGCAAAATTTCTCAGTCAGCAATTTGATTTCTCAGCTCGACCCCGGCAATGGTGGTTTATTCGGTTTAGATAAGTTCTTTGCTTGCTACAACCAACCATACAGCATCACACCTGAATACCATAATTGCCAAGACTTCCCAAGCGAATCGAAAATTCTGGGTAATACATTTTGGGCTAGTGCTTCAATGCTTACCTTGGGTAATAAACTCATGAAAAAGAGTGATGCCCGAAAGAAAGAAAAAGCAGAAGAGGTTGCCTATTCAGCAATCAAAGGTGGCATCAGTGTTGTAGGTATTTCTAAAAAGGTCGCTGCAGGATTCTTACCATTCATTTACAGTGAAGGATTGCCAGTATTTGAAGATGTGTTTGAAGAAAACTATCAGAGAATTATGGGTCAAAGAAGTGAATATTATGCTGCAATGACATGTTCATTGTTATCTGATGCATGCTCAAGAACCATCGACACCATAGCAAGCATTCTTTATGCAGCATCTGTTGTCTTCAACTTTGTCATTCCATTGGGTTACTTATTAGCCTTCATCACTATTTTAACTGGATATTTTGCGTTCATTTACGCAAAAGGAACCTTGGCAGGCCCAAGATACGCTATCAAGTATGGTTCTGACCAAGCCAGAAATGACATAGATAAGCATGATTCAATTATTGATATGGAAAATACATGGCTTAAACCACTAGCATTTGTAACTGGATTTTATTTATCAAATATATTCTTCTTGATTTTCTCTTTGATATACATTGGTAATCCTTATGAATTTGCATCATCTATCTTATCCATAAGCTTAGATGACTTATTTGTTGCTAAGGTTGTGGCTTCAATCGTTGCCCTGTTGACAATTTATATCTCATTCACGGCTTGCGTTATGATGTGGGTGAACTATATTGCTTCAGTGGAGCATAGAGACGGTGTAGTTACAGCTTCTGATGGTAAGTTCCAAAATGCTGCTGAATTAGGTCGTTATGCTAAATCAATGACTGGTAAAGGCTTGCAGTAAAACGGGTTGGACAGTGTAATAAATGGGTGTTTAATCATCGTAATTATTCATCCAGTAACATATGTGTTGATATATATATTGCTATAGGTCAATTAACTCCGATAGATATATATTTGCGTATGTGCGAATAAAGGGGGTTGATTTAATTTAAACTAGAGTTATAATTAGATTAGGAAAAGGAGGAATTTATGCAAAACATTATATTTTTATTCTGCATTGCTGCATTACCTGTTAAGTGGTTTGCTAGTGGTTTCAAGTATTCTAACTATCATGTTGATGACATAGCTTTGTTGTCATTCTTTGTGATTGGGTTGGTTTACTTTATCGCCAAAAATGCACGTTCAGCAGTTGGTATTTCTGTATTGATTGCCAGTGCCGTTACTGCTTATGGTGTTTACTTTGGGTTTCAACCTAATAATAGCTGGTTGGAAGCTACAATGTTCTTATTGGTTTGGATTCTGGTTCCACAAATTTTACCGGGCATCATCCGTTTCATCCCATGGGTTGTTAGCTTAGCTTCAAGCAAGAAAACAACCGTATAACTAATTTCTTCTCCTTTTCCTTTTAAAGCCACCTTCATAGGTGGTTTTTTTATGCCCTAAATTTGATTATCAATATTTTAGCATTATAATACTTGTATTATGATGGATTATTTTCACCATCATGCAGAACAAAACTAACTTAATTTAACATGAGGATAAAATGAATGACTTAGACTTAAAGGAAATAGAACGTGAAACACGTTTCATGGTTGACCTTATAAATCAGAACCCAGCGGCGTTTTCAAACAACCCTGCAGGCATTCCAGCAGTGCCGTTAGACATTATGATACTCGCTCAGAATTTCGCATCTGATAAGTATCTTGGGAATGTAAAAGCCTTTGAACGCTTCCTAGGTGATATTCCTGATGACCAGTGGAAAAGCGTAGAGTTTGTGGGCAGCTATGGTGATGATACAGCCCATTACCTCACATCTGATACCCTGCAAGGCTTAACGCCTGAAAACGTCCATAAGAGCTTTATGGAGGGTATTCAGAGCTACCGTGACAGCCTACCCAACGTAGCGAATATAGCTGAACACTACTATGGTGGCAGACACACGGTAAGCATGGTCAGTCTCAGTGACTACCTACCTGTTGAGGATTTCAACAGTGTTTTCATCTTCAACACAGAACGTCTCATTCAGAATCAAGCGGCTGGCCTTGTTAAGGACGCGATTGAACTGACCAGACCTAAGACAGCCTTAGAGCTTGAACTACATCGAATCCTTGAAGACAACGCTAATCCATCGAATCCACACGACGACATTATCATCAGCAATAGTGAAACACCTTTGCATGATTTCCCTGTTCGTAAGCGTAATTTCGCTGGTAAAACTGACGAAACGAGGAATTCGATTAAGAACAAATTAACTCAAAGTATTGAAAGGCTTCTTGAACGTCTCAACAATCCAGACCTAAACGACTCCAAGAAATGGATTACTGCAACGATTCCTTTCAGTGCCTACAACGTTGTCACTGGAAATGCGTATAGCAGTGAAAACCAAGCATTCGCTGAAATGTATAGTGAAGAATGTAACTACGAAACGGGTTGCTATATCTCAGCTAAGCAGGCTATGGAGCGTGGTTTTTCTATCGCTGGTGCAAAGACTCAGGTATTCACTCAACGCTACGCGGTTGAGCTTAATGCTACTGAGATAGTGAATGGTGTTAAGCAAAATAAGCTCAACGAGGATGGTACACCACAGAAATTCAAATTCTTCACTATTGGCTATGTCAACATGATGAATATTGATGAGCTTAAATGGACTCACAAAGATAAACCAGACCCAAGAATAAAATGGAAGGAACAGTATAGAAAAGGGACTGAGAGAAAACCTTGTAATCAGGAAAAGCTAGAAATATTCATTGATGCCATGCTTGAACTGGATTACGTCAAAGTGAAATTTGGTCAATCATCAAATTGTTATGACGTTCACAATGATGAAGTTCATATGAAAAACAGAAATCAGTTCAGGAATGACCTCAGATTCCTACACACCATGCTCCATGAAATGGCTCATGCCTCGGGTCATAAATCTAGAAACAACAGGGAAAAGCTCTATACCTACCATGATGATATTGCTAATAGAGGTGAAGAAGAATTAACAGCTAACCGTATTTGTGCTCTAGTCATAGAAAAATATGGCTTGCATGAATCTGAACTTAAAGACAGTTATGAAGCCAATAACCTTGTCTATGATTTAGGATGGGCTAAGCGTGCTTATGAGAAAAATCCTTTGTCATTACTCGATACCATCGGTAATGCTGAATTCGGTTTTAAATCACTGCAACAAGCTATTGATGCCAAGCTTGAGCAAAAGAACGTCCTTCATCTATTCACGAAGAATGATGTGGAGTTTGAAGGTATGGAGCCGAAAACCCAAGTGGCTAAGAAGGATTACAACAGGTCAAACAAATCAACATACAAACAAAAGGTGACAGCATGAAAACACACTACACAGAAATGGATTTACCAAAGCTATATGGCATGACTGTAAAAGAATATCTTGAATCCGTAGAGCTTGAAAAAATAGCAATAGAGGAAGGTTCAGATGAATACTATGAAGCTTTACAATATGAAATCACAGGGAAGCCCCGCAAAATTGAGTAAATAAAACAACCAGCACTCCGCTGGTTTTTTTGCGACTTGATTATTCATTATTATAATGTATTCTTTATTATTGTAGGCGTAATCATTAACTGACAGGAGCCTTAAAACAATTTATATATAGGAAATCACATGAGCAATATAGTTCAAATAACACATAAGCGAGTCAAAAAAGCAAAGATAATTTTTGAGTTTGATGTTCAAAGCAAAAGTTACACACATAACGAGTTAAGCCCAATGCGTTCTGGTTTACTCAATACTATGGGAGACAAGCTAGCGATTGCAGACCTAGATTATCACTATTCAACAATTTATGATTTAGAACTATGGCTTGCGAATTTTGTTTATATCCCGCTCAAATCAACTGACAAAGCCACTATCATCAAGTTTACGAAAAGAGCTGTCCGAGCACTTGATAAAATAATCAAGGAAAACAAAGAATATACTGATAGCGTTAGAAAAGGCATAACCAATTTACGTCATACGAATGACTTTGACTTTGACGATTCTCCATCCGCTTACTCTACTCCAGAGCACAATGAAGAGATTTCTGTACCTACTGATGATTTTAACTTTGATGAGCTAGACATTGATAATGAAATAGATTTTGGTATTAAAACAAAGCAGCCTACGGATGAACCTCAAGCAAAAGACAATGATGATGAATTAGATGCTGAAATAGCCAAACATTTAATAGATGGTGCTAAAGGTTTGGAGATTTTCTTTACAGCGTTAGCTGGGCTGTGTCGAGTTGTTGGCGAACAATGCGTAAACAAAGATAGCAAATAAATAAATTAACCGCCTAAGAGCGGTTTTTTTGTGCCCACACCATTGATATTGATTTTAAATCTAGTATTATAATAATTAATACAACATCGTTTATCAATATGAAAAAGGAATTCTTAACAAAAATTACTGCATTGACATTAATTATTAGTGCTTTCAGCTTAACCCAAGCCGCTTATGTAGTGTACATTCCTACTGAGGTTAAATTAGGTGGCTCACTTCCTGATGGTTCAATTCAGTTTGTTTCAGCAACAGAAGAACCAACGACCCCCACTGAACCAGAAGAACCTATTGTAGTCTGGAATGTTGAGCTAATCCAAAAGACTAAGTATTTCCATGCTGACCAATACAAATACAAAGAAACATTTAATGATTCTGGATTTAATATCATTGCTGGCGGATTTGACCATAGTGTGAGCAATGGAAAATCTGGTATTAGTTATAAATTCCAAGGTTATACAAATGAGCAGTATGGCTATGAATTTATAGATTTTGAGTTACCTACAAAATTAGTCGTTGAATCAGGTGGCGTTTCATTGAATTGTACAGGTAGCGTTGGGTTGAACATTCCATATACAGGAAGGCCCGCGATGTATTCAGCAGGTTGGTCATGTGATGGTATTCTTCCTAACCTTGTGATGAATCGCCCAGCAGATATGAAATTGAAGTTCACATTTAAATAATGGCTATCAGAAAATGATAGCTACCATAATTTACATCTATTTAGCATTTATAGCCATTTCTGTTGTGAGTCTTGCAGCATATGACTTGAATAAATCACAGAACCTCCATCAGCAATCAGTGTCATTTGAAGCTGATTTAACGATGATCAAAAAGTCATTACTTGCCCTATCCACTGTCTATGAAGAGACGGTAGATGACAGCACCATTCGCTACCCTGCCCTTCCTGCAGGTATCAATCAAGGTGACTATCACAGGCTACCAGCGGTGATGATGAAGACCCTTAACCCGCTCAAGAAGCCATACGTTTATTGCCCGTTTGCAGCTCGTTCAGACCTGCCTATGACCGAAACCATAAACGATGGCCCCGGCCCCGGCTACAACGCTGGTAAAGCGGTTCTGACGAAGAATGGTAGAGATATGGACTACATCACCAGTACGGGCGTTAACACGCTCAATGGGGCTGTAATCATGGCCTACATCATCAGCCCTAACCCACCATTCCAAGGGTCAATCAGGTGCTCAGATGTAACCTACGACAATTCACTACAACAATTTGTGGTCGCTGGTGGTCGAGTCGAAACCATTACTGCATTAGAAATAGAGGCGGTAAATTTAATAAACCAATAACAAAAGGAGAAATATGGATAAATCACAAATTAATCTGAATCATTTTGAATTCAATGTGACAAAACACAAGCATAGCTTTTATACGACAGTTATATTTGTAAAAAGCAAACCAGAATATATTCAGTTTTATGACAATATAATCTTAAACTATTCATTCCAGTCAGAGTCTGGGATAAATCAATTGGATAAAAACCGCAATGCAATTATAGATAAGCTAACTCACGTTCAAAAACGTGCTTTAGTTACCACTGTCCACAAACGATTATGTCGAGCAATCAGAGAAAAACATGAGAATAGTAGAAATCTAGGTAATAGTCAAAATCACACAATTCCTTCAGACTATCGAAAAAATGAAGGTGAATGGGATTGGATGAAAGACCTAATTGTATCTAATTCAAAACAAACAAAAAAACCTCAAGCAATTGAAGTTGCACAAGAAGATTTTGATTTCTCTGAATTAGATATCCAGCATGATTCTGAAGACATACCTATACTCAGCGGTTTTGTTTGCAATAAAAACGCAGATGATTTCAATTTCGATGAATTAGATGAAGACGCTTCTTGCACTTATTCATGCCCTCAGTGCAAATCTGGATTGTTGCGTGTTGAGAAGAAAAACGAAAACAGGTTTGAATGGGTTTGTGCGGGCAAACACCAGTGTAATTCAATTTATGAAGACTTTAGAGGTAGACCAACAGGGGAGCCGCTGAATGTTCCGGCTAAAAACTCAACCGATGAAAACATATCTGTTCCTACTGATGATTTTGATTTTGATGACGATGTATTAAGCAAAGATTTTAACTGTGATGAAAGCTTAGATTCTCCTGAGCGTCTAAATGATGAATTCAATTTTGACGAGTTTGAAGATGACCCTGAAATTGATACTAATGAACATTCAATTGAAAAAGTGTTTCCTGCAAATTTTGATTTTGACCATCATTCAGAATTATTGATAACAAAAATGATTGAACTTGAGAAAGAAATTTATGAAACGTTCAAGGAGTCTCAAAGAGTTCTTGAGCAGAAAAATAAATTTCAATCGCAGTTTGACGACCTTGTTAAAAAAGGGGACATGCTATTTGATAAACGCAATGAGCTTCAAGACTATATTGAGCATGTCATTAAGACACAATTCAATACCAAATGAAATAAGCCCCATAAAGGGCTTTTTTATTGTCTGGTAATTGCATATTTGTTATTCATTGGTAAAATATAGATACACAACCATTTTAATTTAATATGAAAGAGCAAACCAACTCAAAAAAATACATTAAGTCAACAGAAGCATTACTATTATCTGAAATCAAAGCCATCGTCTTAGACATGGACCGAAAGCTTAACGACAACCCTGATGGAATCGGATTCATTCCAAAGCCATTGCTCAGCGTTTTTGAAAGCCAAAGTACCTTGAAAGGAAAAGGCAGATATAAAGCTTCAACCAGCGATTATGCCTATTATGTACCCCGTTCCAAGGCACCACAAAGCCAGCGTCAATACCAAACCAGCTACAAACTCAGACCATTGGTTCACCACCTTTTCTTGGCTGTTGCAAATCATAATTATGATTACAACACACAAGATTTCCTTTCATCACTACCAAAGGTAATTAATGCAACGATTCACACACTCGCATTGTGGGGTTTAAACATGTATAACACCAAGGCAAGAAGAACAACCAAGCCTCTAGAAGCCATTAACACTGTTTTTTCACTTTTAAGCGATGGTTCCCCTAAAGACTACTTGCAACACATTCAAAAAAAATACAATCCTTGTATAAATCTAACAAAAATTCAGAAAATTATTCATTTTTTCACTGATGATTATATGAAAGTCACATTCATACTTTCTGGAAACGATTGCATGTTGATTGCTAATGGTGAATGCCATTGCGTCAAGGTTTCCGATAATATTTCTATTACAGTTAAAGGGCATGAGTTTTTAATGACTCATGACGGCGTGACCAATGAAGAAATGAAGTATTTTGGCGATTCTCTTAGGACGATTGATTTTCAACAGGAAGTAAAATTAGCTTTAGCTTCGACCAAAACCAAGAATAAATAAAACCCCTGATGGGGTTTCTTTCATTTCACTTGGATTTATTTTGAGTAAATTTTAACTATATATGGCTTGTACGTTTTTTCTTTCAATTGCTCGTAAGACAAACCTAAGTCACAAACTTTAGCTTTCCACATTGGAGTAATATTTACTGACCTTGGGTTTGAGCATTCTTTACCATCAATTTCAATCTTGCCAATCTCTTCAAATGTAAATCCTTTACCACTTGGTATTTCGACTATCGTTCGTGTGTAAGAATAATTATAGCCGCCCTCACTGAATGCTGGTTTAAAAGTAAAACTGAAATAATTAGAACTAACAATGCAGCTTGCTGAAGAAAGAGTATTTGCTTGATTGGATGGATTGCAATAATCACTTCCAAGGCTAAAACCATCAACGAATTTTACTAATAGCTTGTCTTCTGGCTCTGATTTTAATTTGCATGCTGCGTATCGAACACCATTTTCATCAATCCAACCTGCTGCAAAGTCATGTTCTTTACCTATGCTATTAGCTGGGTATTCTTGAGCAAGAGGGTCACAGTCAGGGTTTCAGGCTCAAATGGGTCTACAACGACAGGTTCAGATGGTTCTGTTGGCTCTACTGGTGTTTCAGGCTCAGAAGGCTCTACAGGTAAGGTTGGCTCAACAGGAGCTGGCTTGTTCGTGAATGAAATTGAGCCATCTGCTAGATGCCCACCTAGCTTGGCTTCAAGTGGTAGTTTGTAGACGAATTCAGCTTGAGCTGTAAAAGTTGTTAATAATGCGGCTGCTAATATTGTTAATCTCATGATTATCCGTAATTGTTAGTATAATTACATTGTATCATTTAATTAATCAATAGCAAGAAAACAACCCCCATTATTCTGTTTTATTTTCATTTTTATATTACCTAAATCCATCCAATATTGCTGGCCTTCCTTTTTGTTAAGATGGAGGTATTATGTAAATAGTAACATCGGACATTATTATGAGGAAAATCCACACCACAATATTTATATCAGCATTACTCATTCAATCAGCTCATGCTGAATTTCGCATGAACGTTCAAATCAATGAACCTATCAGGTTCATAAACAGCTCTACTGATGATGAGCCAGAGCCTGTTGAACCAGTAGAACCAACATTTGATTTTTCTGAATTTACAGGGAATGGTACCATTGATTCAGTAGATTCCGCTGGCTACATTGACACAACGAACATTCAGAGCATGTGGATTCAACGAGCATTGTTCAAGCAATACAACGACCACTTAATATATCTGCTAGGGAATCATCAAGACTTGATTGACAACGCCAAAGTCATCAACCTAGTAATCAATGGCGATTCATTGCCATGCACCATCTACGATGTGAGTTACGTTTCAACCTTCAATCAAAGCATCTTTGGTTGCTCTACAACTGGCTACAACGGGTTAAAATACTCGGCAGGTCAGAAATTCAACATCAGCTTCAATTAGCCGCTGGTAAACGATATTTAAGACATTAAAAAACCCCTGTTACGGGGCTTTTAGGTTTATCTAAAATCATGGCTTTGGTATGCCAAGGTTTTTAACAAGCTGTGCAATTTCAGGATTTTTGCTTGCAAGGTAAAAGAGTTCTTCACCCAACATCATGAAGTATTTTGCCATTGGTGCAAATTTTACGCTTCTGTCATCCAGTTGGAACATCAACATTCCACGCTCAGCCGCTAAGGCCGATTTCTCACATACGTTGATGTTGCTAACCTTTGTCCATTTTGTAGAAGCTGATTTCATTGCCAATGTGATTTCTTCAATTTTAGTCTCAATCGAAGATTCTTCTTGTTGAACTATTGCTTTGTTAGCTTCTTTTACTTCATTCACTCCTATTCTTGCGGAGTTCTGTTCAAGCTCATCATCTAGCATTGAACCAATGTCGTCTAAATTAAATGCAGTCATCTTATTTTCTCCTATTAAGCCGCTTCAGCGACTGTTGATTGGTTGATTAGCAAGTCGGCCAAAGCATCGAACTGAGCAATGGCTATCTTGTCTTTGCTAGCTTCTACTACAGCCAAGCCATTCATCTTAGGCCCAAGCCAGCTTGTACGCTTGTAGAGCCTTACAGGGGCGATAGGCATAGTGGCAATCACATTCGCCAAAAGCTTTTCTGGAACCCCGTTTTTGCCTTGTCTTTCGTTCATATCAATAATCAATGAGAAAATTCTTGCTTCTACTTCACCACAGCTTTTAATGGTTTTTTCAACGTCTTTCCTGACGTTCAAATCGTCAATTGAGTTATGGAATGGAATCAAAACAGTATTAGCGATTTTGATAAGGTCTTTGATGACACCAACAAACTCAGAGTGACCCGGTGTGTCAAAAACAATTTCATCATACTGGCTTCTCAAAGCTTCTATTGCTTTCCAGTCCATATTTGTAATGTCCATATGAACCACATCGACATTCTTGATTTCTTTCAATTTTGCAGCACGTTTTGCAACCTGTTTTGCAGCACGTTCGTTGTATACCTTCCCATTTTCTGCAACCTGCTTTTTCAATTCTTGGTAATCAGCAGTTACTTTTTGGGTTTCTTTTGTGATGTAGTTCTTACGAATCACACCCCAGTACAAATTTGTCTTTTGTGGGTCAAGGTCCACGATGGCAACCTTTTTACCTTTCTTAGCCATTGCTGCAGCAGTGTTTTGGCTGATTGTGGTTTTCAAAACACCACCTTTACCGCTCATGATAAGAACAACGTTTGCAGTTTTACCTGTAACGATTGTGGTGATTGCTGTTGCTAATTTGTTGGTTTCGACTTTCATTTATGTAACTCCTATTGGTTAATTTTTTACATTTGATAATATCAATTTAGCACGCACATTTACTAAGTCAATAGAACTTACTAAGTTTTAGTAAAATCTATTAAGTAAATGACAAAGCCCGTAAACACTGGATAAACCCATATTTACTAGGTTTTAGTAAAGCTTAGTAAATGACTTTAGTAGCTTTTAGTAAGCGTGGCTTAACATAACTTACTAAGTTTTAGTAAGTCAGTTTAGTAGAATTTAGTAAATAGCTTACTAGGTTTTAGTAAACATTTTAGTAAGGCTTAGTAAACATTACTTACTAAAACTTAGTAACTCTTACTAACCCTTAATAGGTCTTAATAAACGACCTACCTTAGTAAGATTTAATAAACGTTACTAAACCTTACTAACATTTATGAAACCGTAAATTCGCATCAGTGCTAAATGGGAATTATTGAATCTCTTCATCATCTTGATATTCATAATGCTCAACAACAAAACCTTCTGGCATTGGAGGATTCGTTTTGTTGGCTTCAATATCAGATTGAATTTCTTCATCAGTGAAATCAGGAATTTCTACACCTTCCCATACAGGAATTTCACCAGCTTCAAGATAGTAGCCTTCATCACGGCGTACACCGCTTAGAGTATCTAAGAAAAGCTCACCATCACTGTCATAGCTATGAGCATCAGTTTTATTAAACAAGAAATGATGTGAGAAATCCTTGTTCCTGAACAGAACCTTCACGTAATCATTATCACGACCATGGGCTTTGCCAAAATCCACAACCATCTTGTCAATCAATTTGGTCAAGTAATTGCTCAGCTCAAGGCGACCATCCTTAGTTTCAACAAGTTTTTCAGCGTATTGCACAGCATCTGATATGGTTTCAGCGTCAGTATCTACATAGACGATTTTGGCACGGAGAGCTTTTACCTTTGCCTCAAGTGCCTTGATTTTCTTGGTTCTGGTCAACAAAGCAGCTTCTTGTTCTTCTGGAATATCACCATCAAACATGTCAAGGAGCTTTTCAGTAAATTTCTGAGCTTTGTGCTTTTCAGACACAATGGTTTCTTCAAGCTCATTGATTTCTTTCACCACAACGTCATTATCATTGCCACCTGACTGAATCAGTAGTTCAAAATTGTAGTGCTCAGCATACTTGAAGAACACTTCATGGAAGCGTTCATATTGTATACTCAGGGTCTTAGGATACTTGCACAGCTTGATTTCAGAATTCCGACACACA
The DNA here is from genome assembly GCF_003205245.1 of Pseudomonas sp. MB-090624. Classification (NCBI taxonomy): domain Bacteria; kingdom Pseudomonadati; phylum Pseudomonadota; class Gammaproteobacteria; order Pseudomonadales; family Pseudomonadaceae; genus Pseudomonas; species Pseudomonas sp. MB-090624. The sequence goes on from NZ_QJRK01000029.1 coordinate 43,634, forward strand.
AGGTAGGAATACTTTTGCTTTTGGGAGAAACGAACGTTCCCGCCACAAAAAGCACATTTAATCAACCCATGATAGATGTTATAGTATTGAAGGTCACGGCGAGTTGGCTTCTCCTTGCTTGTCATACGACTAGCAATTTTTGCCTTGAGCAAATCCACTTCATGCTTTGTAAAAGCCGCTGGATAGAAATTATCCATGACCTGAACGGTTTTCCTGTCAGGTACAGACTTACCATTGTCATAGATGTATTCACACAGCTCTAAACTCCCGTAAAGGGAAGGTGTATCAATCATGCGTTTGATACCCCGAGCAGTCCAACCAGAGCTTTTAGGGTTTTTCCCAAAGGCTACTTTGATAGGGTTGTTTTCGTTGATGTGAGCTGCTGCAGCACGCAAGCCAAGGTTTTTGACCATCAACAATTCATAGATGGTTTTCAGCTCAGCAACACGCTCAGGAATCAAAGAATATTCGCCAGTGGATTCATTCAAGCTAATCCACCAAGGAACGTTCTTATTCAAGAATTTCTTCTCACCCTTGATGATGCGTTCACGCCGACCATCCCATTTGGCTTTCTGGCGGTCAGATTTGGTCGTGCTTTCGTTGTTGGCACGTTCCAGCAGGACAGTAATCATGATGGTCTGTTCAAGGTCTTTACCCTTGATAGACAGGTCATAAAGCTTCAAATCATCAGTAGTGATGATTTTGATTCCCTTCCTGAGAATCGTAAGAACGACCGTCAAACCATCTGTCATACGTTCCCGGCTCAGGCGGTCAAAAGACTCAATTAGCAGGTAAGCACCCGTAGGAATCTTGCCTTCATCCAGACTGGCAAGAAACAGAGACAAGGCACCTTTCAGCCGGTGTTTGCCCCGGAAGGCCGACTTGCCAAGGTCTTCAAAAACGTCAACCACATGTAGGTTGTACGTCTCTACGGCCTTACGCTGGTTCTCCATCTGGCGACGTACAGAGTCACCAACCTCCCCGTTTTTTTTGGTCATTTGCTGCTCAGACGAGTAGCGAACGTATGAGTAAGCTAGACGCTTTGGAGCATCAGCCTGTACCGGCTGATCGGCTTGAACGTCTACGGCTGGAAGGTTGGAAATGCTGGCCATTTGGAGAATCTACCGTGATCCGATTTTTCTCTATCATAGCACCGCTATAGGAGGATGTGGGGCCGACACCGCGGTTTTTGTCGCTGTCGAAGCAGCATCTGCACAGCCTTACCACCGAGGGCAGTGAAGAGCCAGGGGCGTAGGCCTTGCGCAGCCTTGAGCGATCTGGCGCCGCCCGCGCGGCGCCTGACCTCGGGCAGCAAACGCGCCGAGAAGAACATTGGCCGCGCCGTCCGCCACCCGCTTCAATTGCCTCGGGCACTCTGCAAAAACCCTCCGCCGGGTCAGAAATTTTTCGGAACTATCCAAAAAAACTCTGAGTCACAGCTAATAGCCATCACGCTAAAACCCTGCACACCTGCCGTTGTGCACCGTTGATCCCAAGCGCGCGGACTTGTCAGGGAATGAGCGATGGACTGCTACGGACATCGTTATCAGGAGTGATCCAATGGAGCTGACCACCATGAAAACCCGCACTAGCAAACCGTCATCCACTCATGTGCGCGGGTTCAAGCTGGCCGCGCTGGCCCTGGGCAGTAGCCTGGTCCTGGCCGGCTGTGCGGGCAACCCGCCTACCGAGCAATATGCGGTTACCCAGTCCGCCGTGAATTCCGCTGTCAGCGCTGGCGGCACCGAGTTCGCCGCCGTGGAAATGAAAGCCGCGCAAGACAAGTTCAAGCAGGCTGAAATCGCCATGCACGACAAGAAGTACGACGAAGCCAAGCGCCTGGCCGAACAGGCCGAATGGGACGCACGCCTGGCCGAACGCAAGGCCCAGGCGGCCAAGGCTCAGAAGGCCGTGCAGGATGCCCGCCAGGGCGTTCAGGACGTACGTGAGGAAGGCCTGCGCAGCGCTCAGTGAGCCCTGCCCCGCCAACCTTAGCCTTCGCACACGATCAAAGGATGAACACTATGCGCAATTACGTCATGATTCCCGCCCTGCTGGCCCTGAGCGTCGGTCTTGCTGCGTGCTCGCACGACCCTAACGCCAACCTGGAAGCAGCCCGCACCAACTTCTCGGCCCTGCAGAGCGATCCACAGGCGAGCAAAGTCGCCGCGCTGGAAACCAAGGATGCCCAGGATTGGCTGAACAAGGCCGACAAGGCCTACATGGACCGTGAAGACGAGAAGAAAGTCGACCAACTGGCCTACCTGACCAACCAGCGCGTCGAAGTGGCCAAGCAGACCATTGCCCTGCGTACTGCCGAGGGTGAGCTGAAGAACGCAGCCGCCCAGCGTGCCCAGGCCAAGCTGGATGCCCGCGATGCCCAGATCGCCAAGCTGCAGAATAGCCTGAACGCCAAGCAGACCGACCGCGGTACGCTGGTGACCTTCGGTGACGTGCTGTTCGACTTCAACAAGGCCGAGCTGAAAAGCAACGCCTACCCGAACATCACCAAACTGGCCCAGTTCCTTCAGGAAAACCCTGAGCGCAAGGTGATCGTAGAGGGCTACACCGACAGCGTCGGCTCCGCCAGCTACAACCAGAGCCTGTCCGAGCGCCGCGCCAACAGCGTACGCATGGCGCTGGTGCGCGCCGGTGTAGACCCAGCGCGCATCGTGGCCCAAGGCTACGGCAAGGAGTACCCGGTTGCGGACAACTCCAGCAACTCCGGGCGTGCACAGAACCGTCGTGTGGAGGTGACCATCTCCAACGACAACCAGCCGGTGCAGCCGCGCTCCATGAGCCAGGCCAAGCAGTAATACTGGCCAGCTGACAGAGAAAGCCCCGCGATCGACGCGGGGCTTTTTTTTGCTTCGCTGCCGCTCACTGTACCTGCTGCGGCGTTTCCTCACCCATGCAGCGCACTGCACGCTTGCGGTTGTCCACCAGCACGCCCGTCAGGCCCTTCTGCTGGGTATCGAACAGCACCAGTACCCCGTCCACGCACTGCGCCACTTGCGGTGCCGGGTCCAGCGAAACCTTGTAATCCTCGCCGGGGACGGTCTTGAGCATGGTGTAATCCTGCAACAACAGGGCATCCTCGGGTTTGGCGAAATGCAGGTAGCCGTAGTACCACAAGGCGCCCACCGTCACGATGATGCTGCCCACACCCGTCAGGATCAGCGGGATGGCGTTGCGTTCTTCACTCATTGGGTGTTCTTCTCGTCAGGGTAATCAGGCACTTCGGCGAGCCGCCGCAGGCCGTTGAAATGGCTAGGGTCATCGAGGAAGCGCAACATCACCTGGCGCCATGTAGGGTCGGCGAAGGTCTGCACATGGCCACCTCGGGTCAGTTGCAGCACCCGCGGCGGTGGCGCGTGCTGATACAGGCGGATACCGTTTTCCAGCGGCACCAGGTCGTCATCGATGCTCTGGAAGAACAGCTTGGGCGGGCTGCGCAGTTGCTCGATCGAGCGGATCGCGCTGTCGCCGTCGGGCACCAGCCACGACAGTGGCACCTGCAATGGCCAGGTCATCCACGAGGTACTGAGGGCATAGCGCCCCACCGCCCGGTAGCTGGCCGGCACCCCGTCGAAAACCAGGGCAGCGAAACGCTGACGCTGCTCCGGGTGGCCTGCCAGGTAATGAATCGCCATGGCGCCGCCCAGGCTCTGCCCCAGCAACACCAGCGGCTTGCCCTTGGCCTCGGGCGCCTGGTCCAGCCAGGCCATGGCCGCGGCGATGTCCTGGTATACCTGTGGCAGGCTCGGTTTGCCCTCAGACAGGCCATAGCCGCGGTAGTCGACCATCAGCACCTGGTAACCCTGCTCCGGCAGCCAGTAGCTCCCACCCAGGTGCCCAGGCAGGTTGCCGCCGTTGCCGTGCAGGTGCAGCACCGTACCCTTGACCTCGACACCCGGCTTGGCCGGCAGCCACCAGCCGTGCAGGCGAACGCCATCGGCAGTGGTCAGGGTGACATCACGGTACGCCAGCTTGGCGCGTTCAGGGGTGAACGCCTGTCCGCGCTCGGGGTAGAACAGCAGGCTGCTGCAGCCGCCCAGGGCCAGCAGCACCAGCCCCAGCAGCAGCGGGCGGCAGTACTCAGAGAATATTCGCGTAGTCGGCTTCAATGCGATCCAGGCTCAGGTGGTTGAGGAAGTTGGAAAAGCACATCCAGGCCGACAGCGCGTTGAGGTCACGGAACTGTTCGGGCAAGTACTTGGGCGGTTCGACCAGCCCCTCCTCGACCAGTTGACGCAAAGTGCGCATGTCTTCCAGGGTGGTCTTGCCGCAGAACAGCAGCGGTATCTGTTCGAGCTTGCCCTTCTTCACAGCCAACTGAATGTAGTTGTAAACCATGATGAAGCCCTTGAGGTAGGACAAGTCCTTGGTAAATGGCAGGCCGTTGGGCACCGAGCCGCGGAATACCCGGCTGGCGTTGCTGTAGCTTTGCCCCATCTCGAAGCCCTGCTCGCGGAAGAAGCCGTACACCTGCATGAAGTCGGCGCCCTCCTCGACCATGTGGATGGCACGGGTGCGGTTGGTGAGCTTGCGCAGGCGGCTGGGGTAGGAGGCAAAGGCAATCACCTCCATGAGGATGGCCAGGCCTTCCTGGGTCACCGTCGACGAGGGCGGGCCCTTGGCCAGGAAGGTGCAGATCGGCTGGTTCAGGCCATTGAGCGTGGTGCCGACGTGCACCAGCCCTTCGTGCACTTCCAGCGCCCGCACGTCACGGGCATTGAACATGGCATCGGCGCGCACCTTGATATAGTCGGCGCCGGCGGCGGCGTCAGCGACAATGCCGTCGGACTCGAACACACGGATGGTGCCTTCGGCTTCACCGAACACCGTGTTCAAGCGCCGCTGTAGGGTATCGACAGCCTCTTTGGCGGTCAGGTTCTTCGGTTCGTCCTTCAGGTCGCCGCGGCCATCGATGTTGTTCAGGTAGTCCGACAGCATCAGGCCGAGGTCGGCCAAGGTCGGGTCACCGGCATGAAAGGCGTCGGAAGCGGCGCCATACAACTCCTGGGAGATCAGGCCGAACTCCTCGGTGCCACGGGCTTCGAGCATGCGCACTACCATGCGGTACTCGCGGCACATGCGCTTCATGATCTGCCCAACGGGGTTGAACTGGCCTAGCTGGCGAATGATGTCGCGCTCGATCCCCTGAAACTCGGCCTTGACGGCGCTGGAGTCGAACGACAGGGGCCGCGACTGGTAATAGGCGCGGTCGACCGCTGGCGGCTCCTTGCCCTTGCCCTGCAGGAAGCCCTGCCGAATGCTGTCGTCCCACTTCACCGCATCCAGCACCCGAATCGGTGTTTGCGCCGCGACGATGCGGTCGGACAGGGCGCGGATGGTCTGCTGGTATTCGTCCACCGGGGACTCCTTTCTAGTACAGAAAACCTGTACCGGCCTCATCGCCGACAAGCCAGCTCCCACAGGTTCATCACTGCCTTGGGGCCCTGTGCTGTACCTGTGGGAGCTGGCTTGCCGGCGATGAAGCCAGCACGGTCATTTGCCGGACCGCTGGAACCGGGCCACTTCAACGAACAGGTCCGAGTTGGCCGGGTCGTCCAGGTACGCCAGCACCCGCGCCGACGGGCTATCGATCAACACACCATCGCCGTTGCCTTCCGGCACCTCGGTACTGCGCCCGGTCAGTTCCTGTTTGTCCACTGCCTGCTGCACTTGCTCGACATCCAGGTTGTACAGCACCAGTTCCTTGCCATCGACGATATCGAAGCCGCCAATCAGGAAATTGCCGCCCAGGCGCTTGGGCACACCGGCCGACAGGTACCAGCGGTTACCGTGGCGCGACACCGTGAACATGTAGGCTTCCGGTGCCTTGCCTTTGGCCGTGGCGACCGCCTTGTAGGCATTGCCACTGCTGCGGGTGATGGTGAGCTTCAACGGCTCACCCCAGGCGTCCTTGCTGCTCCACTTGCCGAGCAAGGCCTTGGGCGCGGCCTGATTGCTGGGCAATGGCTCATGGAAGGTCACCAGACAACCGCCCAGCAGCAGGAATGACAAAGTCAACAACACCACACGCCAGGCTTTCATCAGGTTCTCCTTGAAAAGTCGGTCTCGCTCAGGCCGATGCCAGCACCAGTTGCAGGTATCGGGTAAGCATAGCGAGCATCTGCCCATCGGCTTGCGCGCTGGCATCCTTGAGCAGGCCCTGATATTCCATCTGCTCGATAATCGCCGTCAACATTTGGGCGTCCTGTTCCGGCTGCCGCGAACCGACCACCTGCAGCAATTGGCGGGTGCCGTGCAGCAGGATCTGCTCGTGCGCACAGACCAGTTCGGCCAGGCGCGGGCACAGCAGCGCCTCTTGGCGGAACGCCTGTTCGGCCATCAGGAAGTCGCGGCGGTTCAGCAGTTGGCGCTGCACGTAGTCGGCGGTCATGCGTGCCACTTCGTCAGCCAGCCGTGCCCGCGCCTGCGGGCTGCCATCCCCTTGGGCCAGCAGCTGGCGCAGCACAACTTCGGTGTTGGCCCACAGTTTGGCCATGTAGGCGGCGCTGCGTTCGACGTACTGGGCGAAGGTATCGGTGAGCAGGTCCTCGATGTCCTTGAAATAGTAGGTGGTGGCCGACAAAGGCACACCGGCCTCGGCAGCCACCGCCCGGTGACGCACACCGCGAACGCCATCGCGCACGACGATGCGCATGGCGGCATCGAGAATCTGCTGGCGACGCTGTTCGCTGCCCTGGCGGGCAGCTTTGCGGCCTTGGTATTGCACGCTTTCGGCGACGGCGGTGGCGATGCCGGCGGCGCCCTGGTGAGGGGTGGCGGGTGTCATAGGGGACCTCACGGAAGAAGCGGCAAGCTACAAGCGGCAAGCCACCAGAAAAAGCGGAATGCACGCGGACTGCCGTTTCTTGTAGCTTGCCGCTTATGGCTTGCCGCTCGCAAAGAAAAGCCGCCTGAAAAGGCGGCTCGTTCAGCTCACTCAGGCCTGTGGGCGCATGTGCGGGAACAGGATCACATCGCGGATCGACGGCGAGTTGGTCAGCAGCATCACCAGGCGGTCGATACCAATGCCTTCACCCGCGGTCGGCGGCATGCCGTACTCCAGCGCGCGAACGAAGTCGGCGTCGTAGTGCATGGCTTCGTCGTCACCGGCGTCTTTCTCGGCTACCTGGGCCAGGAAGCGCTCGGCCTGGTCTTCGGCATCGTTGAGCTCGGAGTAGGCGTTGGCGATTTCGCGGCCACCGATGAACAGCTCGAAACGGTCGGTCACGGCCGGGTTGTCGTCGTTGCGACGGGCCAGCGGCGACACCTCGAACGGGTACTCGGTGATGAAGTGGGGCTGCTCCAGCTTGTGCTCGACCAGCTCCTCGAAAATCATCACCTGCAGCTTGCCCAGGCCTTCGTGGCCCAGCACCTTGGCACCGGCCTTCTTGGCGATGTCACGGGCGCGGTCGACGTCCTGCAGGTCGGCAGCGGTCAGCTCCGGGTTGTACTTGAGGATCGAGTCGAACACCGACAGGCGGGCGAACGGCTCGCCGAAGTGGAACACCTTGTCGCCGTACGGTACGTCGGTGCTGCCCAGAACCAGCTGCGCCAGCTCGCGGAACAGTTCCTCGGTGAGGTCCATGTTGTCGCGGTAGTCGGCGTAGGCCTGGTAGAACTCGAGCATGGTGAATTCCGGGTTGTGCCGGGTCGAAACACCTTCGTTACGGAAATTGCGGTTGATCTCGAACACCTTCTCGAACCCACCCACGACAAGCCGCTTGAGGTACAGCTCCGGCGCAATGCGCAGGAACATGGCCATGTCCAGGGCGTTGTGGTGGGTTTCGAACGGCTTGGCCGCAGCACCACCCGGGATGGTTTGCAGCATGGGTGTTTCGACTTCGAGGAAGTCACGCTCGATGAGGAACTTGCGAATGTGCGAGATCACCTGCGAGCGCACACGGAAGGTGTGGCGGGTTTCTTCGTTGACCATCAGGTCGACGTAGCGCTGGCGGTAGCGCTGCTCGGTATCGGTCAGGCCGTGGTGCTTGTCGGGCAGCGGGCGCAGCGACTTGGTCAGCAGGCGCACGTTGGTCATTTCGACGTACAGGTCGCCTTTGCCAGAGCGGGCCAGGGTGCCTTCGGCGCTGATGATGTCGCCCAGGTCCCAGGTTTTGACTGCGGCCAGGGTTTCTTCCGGCAGGGTCTTGCGGTTGACGTAGACCTGAATGCGGCCGGTCATGTCCTGGATCACCATGAACGAGCCACGGTTGAGCATGATGCGGCCCGCCACCTTGACCGGAATCGCGGCTGCTTCCAGCTCTTCCTTGGTCTTGTCCGCGTACTGCTTCTGCAGGTCGTTGCAGTAGCTGTCGCGACGGAAGTCATTGGGGAAGGCATTGCCCTTGGCACGCTCGGCGGCAAGTTTTTCCTTGCGCAGGGCGATCAGGGCATTCTCTTCCTGTTGCAGGTCTTGCGATTCGGTCTTGAGGTCGCTCATCTGGTCATTTTTTCCATCAGGTATTCGTTGCCCTTTTCGGGCAGGGCACGCGCCAGCGGCGGTTGGCCGATGGCGCGGCGGTGGAGTACGGCTTACAGGCCCTGCTTCAGGCTTGCTTCCAGGTACTGGTCGAGGTCGCCGTCCAGCACCTTCTGGCAGTCGCTGCGTTCCACGCCGGTACGCAGGTCCTTGATACGCGAGTCATCCAGCACGTAGGAGCGGATCTGGTGGCCCCAGCCGATGTCCGACTTGCTGTCTTCCAACGCCTGCGAGGCGGCGTTGCGCTTTTGCATTTCCAGCTCGTACAACTTGGCCCGCAGCATTTTCATGGCGGTGTCCTTGTTGGCGTGCTGCGAACGTTCGTTCTGGCACGCCACCACGGTGTTGGTCGGTACGTGGGTGATACGTACGGCCGAGTCGGTGGTGTTGACGTGCTGGCCACCGGCACCGGAGGAACGGTAGGTGTCGATGCGCAGGTCGGACGGGTTGATCTCGATTTCGACCTTGTCGTCGATTTCTGGCGAAACGAACACCGCCGAGAACGAGGTGTGGCGACGGGCGCCGGAGTCGAACGGGCTCTTGCGCACCAGGCGGTGCACGCCGATTTCGGTGCGCAGCCAGCCAAAGGCGTACTCGCCCTTGATGTGCACGGTGGCGCCCTTGATACCGGCTACTTCACCTTCGGACAGTTCGATGATGGTGGCGTCGAAACCACGCTTGTCGGCCCAGCGCAGGTACATGCGCAGCAGGATGTTGGCCCAGTCCTGCGCCTCGGTACCGCCAGAGCCGGCCTGGATATCCAGGTAGGCGTTGTTCATGTCCATTTCGCCGCTGAACATGCGACGGAACTCAAGCTGAGCCAGGTTTTCTTCCAGGCCTTCCAGCTCGGTCACGACGTCGCCGACGGCGCCTTCGTCATTTTCCTCGACAGCCATGTCGAGCAAGTCCTGGCAGTCGCCCAGGCCGTTGGACAGCTTGTCCAGGGTCTCGACCACCTGTGCCAGCATGGCACGCTCGCGGCCCAGGGCCTGCGCGTACTCGGGCTTGTTCCAGACGTTGGGGTCTTCCAGCTCGCGGTTGACTTCGATCAGGCGGTCATGCTTGTGATCGTAGTCAAAGATACCCCCGAATTGACTGGGAACGCTCGGTGAGGTCCTTGATGGTGTTCAGGATCGGTTGGATTTCCATGGGCTGGCTACTCGCACGAATTCGGTGAAAAGCCTGCGAGTATAACCGAGTCCGCCGCAGGGCGGCAGACCCGCCGGGCGGTAGCCTGCACATGAGCTACCACGAGGGCCGGTGCTGTTATCGGCGCGTCAGGCAATGCCGACCTGGTTGCGCCCGCCATTCTTGGCCAGGTACAGGCCCTTGTCGGCCGCCGAGATCAGTTGCCGGCAATGGCTGCCGATACTCGGGGTCTGGGTGGCCAGGCCGATGCTCACGGTCAGGAACGCATCAGCCGCCGGTGCAGTGTGCGGGATCCCCAGGCCATGCACGGTCTGGCGCAGCTTTTCGGCCACCAGCCGTGCCCCGCCAGGCGAGGTGTTGGGCAGCACCAGGGCGAATTCCTCGCCGCCGTAACGCGCGGGCAGGTCACTGGGCCGCGAGCACGAGCCGCGGATCGACTCGGCCACCTGGCGCAGCGCCTCGTCACCGGCCAGGTGGCCGAAGCTGTCGTTGAAGGCCTTGAAGTAGTCCACGTCGATCATCAGCAGCGACAGTTGTTGCTGCTCGCGCATGGCCCGGCGCCACTCCAGTTCCAGGTATTCGTCGAAGTGCCGGCGGTTGGACAGCCCGGTCAGGCCATCGGAGTTCATCAGCCGCTGCAGCATCAGGTTGGAATCCAGCAACTGCTGCTGGCTGACGCGCAGGGCGCGGTAGGCCTCGTCGCGCTGCAGCAGGGTCAGGTAGGAGCGCGAGTGGTAGCGAATACGCGCCACCAGTTCGATGGTGTCCGGCAGCTTGACCAGGTAATCATTGGCCCCGGCCGCGAACGCCGCGCTCTTGACCAGAGGGTCTTCCTTGGTGGAGAGCACGATGATCGGAATGTCCTGGGTCACCGGGTTGTTGCGGTACTCACGCACCAGGGTCAAGCCGTCCAGGCCCGGCATGATCAGGTCCTGAAGGATGACCGTGGGCTTGATGCGCATGGCCTGGGCCACCGCCTGGTGGGGGTCGGCACAGAAGTGGAAGTCGATGTTGTCCTGGTTGGCCAACCCTCGCCGCACGGCCTCGCCGATCATGGCCTGATCGTCGACCAGCAGTACCATCGCCGAGTTTTCGTTGGTGGTCGCGAAACCTTCGATCGGTAAATCATCCATACATGGTCACCCGATCACTACCGGCGTGGCGGCGTGATTCAATACGTGTCGTCATTTTCCAAAAATTTCCGTCAAGCGCCCGGCGATGCGGTCCAGCGGGCGAATTTCCACGGCAGCATCAATGGCTGCGGCGGCCTTGGGCATGCCGTACACCGCGCTGCTGGCCTGGTCCTGGGCAATGGTCAGGAAACCCTGCTGACGCATCAGCTTCAGGCCTTGGGCACCGTCGCGGCCCATGCCGGTGAGCAATACCCCCACCGCATCGCCGTGCCAGTATTGGGCCACGCTCTCGAAAAACACATTGATCGAGGGCCGGTAGATTTCGTTCACAGGCTCGGGAGTGTAGGCCAGTTGGCCGTTCTTTAGCAGGCGGATATGGTGATTGGTGCCGGCTAGCAGCACCACGCCCGGCTGCGGCGGCTCGCCTTCACGGGCCAGCCGCACCTGCCGGTTGGCGGCATTGCCGAGCCACTCGGCCATGCCTGCGGCAAATACCTGGTCCACATGCTGGACCAGCACGATGGCCGCCGGAAACGCCGGCGGCAAGCCTTTGAGCAACACTTCCAGGGCTGCCGGGCCACCGGCCGACGAACCAATCGCCACCAGGCCGCGACGCTGTGAAGCTTCGCGCAGCGGCAGCTCAACCGGGCGCGCAACCGGTGCACGCTGCTGGCCAATCAGCCAGCCGATATTGAGGATCTTGCGCAGCAGCGGGGCCGCCGCTTCGCGGGGATCACCCGCGCCCAGCGCTGGGGTGTCCACCACATCGAGCGCGCCATGGCCCATGGCCTCGAACACCCGGTGCACGTTCTGCTTGCGGTCGACCGTGACGACGACGATGGCACATGGGGTTTCGGCCATGATCCGCCGGGTCGCCTCCACGCCGTCCATCACCGGCATGATCAGGTCCATGAGGATCAGGTCCGGAAGCTGCTCGGTACAACGCTGCACTGCCTCGGCGCCATTGCTGGCCACCCACACCAGCTCGTGCGCGGGCTCAAGGGCGACTGCGCGGCGTAGGGCCTCGACCGCCATGGGCATGTCATTGACGATGGCGATCTTCATCCCTGAGCCCCCCCGATCAGTTCCACCACAGCATCCAGCAACGCGTCGTCGTGGAAACTGGCCTTTGCCAAATAGTAGTCGGCGCCGGCGTCCAGGCCACGCCGCCGGTCTTCCTCACGGTCTTTGTAGGACACCACCATCACTGGCAAGCCTTGCAGGCGCTGGTCGCGCCGCACCAGGGTGACCAGTTCGATACCGTCCATGCGGGGCATGTCGATATCGGTGATCAGCAAATCGAAGTCTTCACTGCGCAAGGCGTTCCAGCCGTCCATGCCGTCTACCGCTACCGCCACGTCGTAGCCACGGTGGCTGAGCAGCTTGCGCTGCAGCTCGCGCACGGTCAGTGAGTCGTCGACCACCAGGATGCGTTTGTGCGCCACCCCACGGGTGCCGCCGCTGCCGCGTTCGATACGCTCCAGGCTGCCGGTGCTCAGCAGTTTATCCACCGAGCGCAGCAGGTCTTCGACATCGACGATCAGCACCACTGAACCATCATCGAGCAAGGCCCCCGAAGAAATGTCCTGCACCTTGCCCAGCCGTGGGTCGAGCGGCATCACCACCAGCACGCGTTCGCCTACCAGGCGCTCCACGGCCACACCGTACAGTTGCTCGCGCTCACGGATCACCACGACCCGCAGGCTGCTGCCGTCGCTTTGCCCCAGCGGGCGGTTGAGCAACTGGCTGGCCGCCACCAGGCCGATGTGCCGGCCCTCGTGCCAGAAGTGCTGGCGGCCTTCGATCTGCACGATCTGCTCGGCGGTGACGTCCAGGGTGCGCTCGATATGCGCCAGCGGAAAAGCGTAAGCCTCGCCACCGACCTCGACGACCAGGCTACGCACCACGGACAGGGTCAACGGCACCTGCAGATGGAAGCGGCAGCCCTGCCCTGGCTGCTGGCTCAGCTCGATCGAGCCGCGCAGTTCGCGAATCATGTGTTGCACCGCATCCAGCCCCACGCCGCGCCCGGACACTTCGGTCACCTTGTCGCGCAGGCTGAAGCCGGGCAGGAACAGGAATGTCAGCAGTTCCGCTTCGCTCATGCGCGCCACGGTGTCGGCCGGCGACAGGGCGCGCTCGACGATACTGCCGCGCAGGCGCTCCAGGTCGATACCGGCGCCATCGTCGATCAGCTCCAGGCTGAGCATGCCAGCCTGGTGCGAGGCACGCAGGCGCACCAGCCCTTCCGCTGGCTTGCCCGCCAGCAGGCGCCGTTCCGGAAGTTCGATGCCGTGGTCCACGGCATTGCGCAACAGGTGGGTCAATGGCGCTTCAAGCTTTTCCAGCACATCACGGTCGACCTGGGTTTTTTCGCCCTCCACCACCAGCCGTACCGGCTTGCCCAGCGAGCGGCCGAGGTCTCGGACCATGCGACTCTGCCCGGCCAGCACATCGGCGAATGGCCGCATGCGGCAGGCCAGGGCCGTGTCGTACAGCAACTGCGCACGCTGACTGGCCTGCCAGCCGAACTCATCGAGGTCGGCGGCCTGCTGTTGCAGGATCTGCTGGGTCTCGACCAGCAGGCGCTGGGTTTGCGCCAAGGCTTCGAGCACTTCACTGTTGTGGCCGCTGTCTTCCAGCTGCATGCGCACGCCGTCGAGCGCCTGCATCCCTTGGCCGTGCATGCGTTTGAGGCGCTGCAGGGTGGCCAGGTAAGGCTTCAGGCGCTGGGTTTCCACCAACGACTTGCTGGACAGGTCGAGCAGGCTGTTCAGGCGGTCGGCAGTGACCCGTAACACCCGTTCGCCTGCATCGCCGACGCGCTTGCCCACCTTGCGCCGCAGCGCTGGCTCGGGCTCGGGCTCGCGCTCGGGCTCAGGCTCGGCGTCGGGCTCTGACAGCTCACTGGGCAGCACCAACGGTGCCGGCGGCGGGCTGACCGACGGCGACGACGGCGATACGGCCCCTGCCGCCACGGGCAGCGGCGGCACGCCGGCGCCGCCCGGGTCGAGCAGGCTGGCCATCTGCGCAAGAAACACCGGCAGGGTCGCCTGCGCCGCACTGTCGCCCGGTGTGGCAATGCGCATCAGCAAGTCGGTCCCCTGCAACAGCGCATCGATATGCTCGGCATTCAACCGCAGGCGCCCCTCCTGGGCGGCTACCAGGCAATCCTCCATGACATGCGCGACGCTGACGCCCGCGTCCACGCCAACGATACGGGCGGCGCCCTTGAGCGAGTGGGCCGCGCGCATGCACGCCTCGAGCTGGTCAGCCTGGGTAGGGTTGCGCTCGAGTGCCATCAGGCCGGCGCTGAGCACCTGGGTCTGCGCTTCGGCCTCCAGGCTGAACAGTTCGAGCAACGAGGCGTCGCGCATTTGCTCTGGGGTCATGACAAGCTCCGCTGCACGGCAGCCAGTAAGTGTTGATCGTCCAGTACCCGCACGCTGCGCCCGCGCCATTGCAGCACCGCCGCGGTATAGCGGGTGGCGTCCTGGCCACTGCCCAGCAACAGCGGGTCGAGCCGGTGGATGCCGTCGATTTCCTCGACCGCCACCACCACCGGGCCGCCCTCGCTGGCCAGGATCAGCATGCGTGGCATCGCCCGGCCGCTGCGCTGCTCGGCAGCACCCGCCTGAACCCCCAGCAAGTCGGCCAATGACAGGCATGGCACCAGCGCCCCACGCACATTGGCGACCCCCTGCAACACCCGCGAGCGCTGGTGCGGCAACGAATGCACGGCCTGCAACGGGGCGATTTCGGCCAGGCAGGCGGTCGCCAGCGCCAGCCATTCTTCACCCAGACGGAACAGCAACATGGAGCGACCGGTGTGCTCTTGCAGCGGCTCACGCTCGGCCGCCGAGTGCTCCTGCGCCAATGCATAGCGGTCAAGCAGGCGGGTAGCCGCAGCGGCGTAGACTTCGCAGTTGCGGCAATGCACGTGCCGCTCCAGTAGCGGGCATTGCTTGTTGCCATGTACACCAATGCGGTTCCAGCAGTCGTCGATGAGCGCATCGTCATCGGCCAGCAGTTGCATCGCGGATTCACCGTTCACCGTTCAGACTCCCGCCCAGCCCGCGCCGCCCGCTCCTGCAGGCGCCTGGCCCCGGCCAGGTCACCCTGGGCCGCAAGCAGGGCCGCCAGGTGCAGCAACGCCTCGGGGTGTTGTGGCTCCAGATACAGCGCTTTGCGGTAGTGGGTCAGCGCTTGCTGTGCGTCGCCCTCTGTATCGCTGAGCAGCCCCAGCCAGTAATACACCTGCGCCGACGGCGGGTATTGGCCCAGGTAGCGCTGGCATTCGTGGCGAGCCTGTGCGCTGGCGCCGGCATTGGCCAGCCGGGCGATGCCGGCCAGCAGTTCGCTGGGGCCCTCACCCGCAGCCTCGCGGGCCGGCGCTGGCCGGGCCACCACCGGCAGCGCACGCTGCGGCCGCGGCACCGGCAAGGCCGGCTGCGAATACCCGGCAGGTCCGGGCCCCGGCCAACTGCGCCTGGCAGGTGCTGCCGCTGCCGCCGGCGCAGGCGTGCTGCTGCCTGGGTCTCGTACGTAGGCAAACGACTGGGCGATCCCCAGCGGGCGCATGCCCAGACGCGCCAACAGGCTGCCCTCGGCCGGACCGATGAACAGCACCCCCTGTGGGTGCAGCAGGCGCTTGAGCACTTCGAAGACGCGTTGCTGGGTCGGCACGTCGAAGTAGATCAGCAGGTTGCGACAGAACACGAAGTCATACAGGCCATCGCGGCTGGCCAGCAGCGGGTCGAGCACATTGCCTACCTGCAGGCTGACTTGCTGGCGTACCCGCTCGTGCAGGCGGTGGCCTTCGTCGACCACATCGAAGTAACGCTCGCGAAAACCCAGCTCGCTGCCGCGAAAGGCATTGCGGCCATACACGGCCTGCCCGGCCTTGGCCACCGAGCTGGGGCTGATGTCCATGCCATCGACCAGAAACGCCCCCGGCGCCATACCGGCATCAAACAACGCCATGGCCAGCGAATAGGGCTCCTCGCCCGTCGAGCACGGCAGGCTGAGCAACCGCAGCGGCCGCGCGCCGTCCAGTTCGGCACGGCGCTTGTGCGCCAGGGCCGCCAGCGCGGTGAAGGACTCGGGGTACCGGAAGAACCAGGTCTCTGGCACGATCACCGCTTCGATCAGTGCCTGTTGCTCTTCACCGGACTGCTGCAGGCGCAGCCAGTAGTCGTCCAGATCGGCAGCGCCCACCGCTACGCTGCGCTGGCGCAGTGCACGCTCGACCATCGGCGTGCCGACAGACTCCACATCCAGGCCAATACGCTCACGCAAGAAACGGAAAAAACGCTGTTCGGTCATGTCGGCCCCCCGGTCGGGCCCTGCGTGTACAGCAATGCGTGCACGGCGTCGGGCAGCAGGTCATTGACTTCGATGCGCTGCAGCATGCCAAGGGCATCCTGACGCACCGGCCCCAGGTAAGGGGCTTCGCCCGTGTCTACACCATAGGGCTGGAACTCATCGGGCTGGCAGCGCAGGGTCTCGGTTGCCTGCTCCAGCACCAGCCCCAGCTGCAGCCCAGCCCGGTAGTGCACCAGTACCAGCCGGGTGCTGGTGCGCTGCGCCGCCGGCTGGCCGAAGCTGAGCGCGGCCAGGTCGATGACGGGTATGAGCAGGCCACGGTGGGCCAGAATACCCGCCACCCAGGCTGGCGCCCGGGCAATCGGCTTGAGTGGCCGAAGTGGCAGCACTTCGATCACCTCGTGCACGCTCAGGGCAAAGCGTTGTTCCCTGATACGGAACTGCAGGTACAGCGCCCCCTTGGCGTTGCCCGGCTGTGCGGCCGGCGCTTGCGTGTCGGTCATCGCGGTCAGACTTTGAAACGCGACACGCCGCCACGCAAGCCTGCGGCCACCTGGCTAAGCTCATCGATGGCAAAGCTGGCCTGGCGCAGCGACTCGACGGTCTGGGTGCTGGCATCACTGAGCTGGGCCAACGCCTGGTTGATCTGCTCGGCACCGGTGGCCTGGGCCTGCATGCCTTCGTTGACCATCAGCACGCGCGGTGCCAAGGCCTGTACCTGGTGAATGATCTGGCTCAGTTGCTCGCCGACCTGCTGCACTTCGAACATGCCCCGGCGCACTTCTTCGGAAAACTTGTCCATGCCCATGACCCCGGCCGACACCGCCGACTGGATCTCGCGCACCATCTGCTCGATATCGTAAGTGGCCACGGCGGTCTGGTCGGCCAGGCGCCGCACCTCGGTGGCCACCACGGCAAAGCCACGGCCATACTCACCAGCCTTTTCCGCCTCGATGGCGGCGTTGAGCGACAACAGGTTGGTCTGGTCGGCCACCTTGACGATCGTCACCACCATCTGGGTAATGTTGCTGGCTTTCTCGTTGAGGATGCCCAGCTTGGCGTTGACCAGGTCGGCGGCGCCCATCACCTGGTGCATGGTCTCTTCCATGCGGGCCAGGCCCTGCTGGCCGGAGCCGGCCAGGCTGGAGGCCTGGTCGGCGGCCGAAGTGACTTCAGTCATGGTGCGCACCAGGTCACGCGAAGTGGCGGCAATTTCCCGCGAGGTGGCGCCGATTTCCGTGGTGGTGGCTGCGGTTTCGGTGGCAGTGGCCTGCTGCTGCTTGGACGTGGCGGCGATCTCGGTAACCGACGTGGTGACCTGCACCGACGAGCGCTGCGCCTGGGCCACCAGGTTCGCCAGCGCTTCGGCCATTTCGTTGAAGCCGCTCTCGATGGCGCCGAACTCATCCTTGCGTTCCAGGCTCAGGCGCACGCTCAGGTCACCCGAACGCAGCTTGTCGAGGGCTTGGACGATACGCTGCATGGGCGCGGTGATGGCGCGCATCAGCAACAGCCCGCACACCCCGGCTGCGACAATGGCCAGCAACAGCGAGACGATCATGCTGCCCTTGGCGGTGGTCACGGCACTGACGATATCGCGGGTGGCGGCATCAGCGGAGGCGCGGTTGTTCTCGATGACATCGTTCAGGTGCTTGCGACCGTCGACCCAGGCGGGCGTGAGTACGTCGTTGATCAGGCGCTGGGCTTCGGCGTAGTTGCGCTGACGGTAGGCATCCAGCACCTGGCCGACAATCTTCATGTAGTTTTCTTCAAGCTGCACGAAGCTGTCGAAGCGGGCCTGGTCGTCATGGCCCTGAATGGTGCTCTGGTAACTGGCCATGAATTGCTTCAGCCGGTCTTCGAAACTCTTGAACAGTTCCATGTCGGCCGAGGTGATTTCCCGGTGGTTGGACAGCCCGACCAACTGTTGGCTGGTGACGTAGCTGTCGACCCAGGCGCTGCGGATCATCGAGCTGTAGTAGACCCCGGGAATGCTGTCTGTACCTACGGCGGCTTCGGCGGTTTCGATGGCGGCCAACCGCGAGTAGGCGGCCACGATCATCAGCAGCATGATGGCGATGATCACGGCGAAACTTGCCAGGATCCGTTGGCGCAACGTCCAGTTCTTCACATTCAGCCCTCAGGAATTCACAACGAGCGGGGAAAATCGCCGAAGTATAGCCTAGAGGCCTTACGCTTTTGCGGGTGAAATGTGGGGTAACCTGGCATCCCCGCTAATGGACGGAGCCCATCATGGAAAAGTCGCTTCGTTTGTGGGAGCGGCCTTGTGTCGCGAAAGGGCCGCGCAGCGGCCCCGGCATTTCATGCGGCGAAGCTAAAATCTTTGGGGCTGCTGCGCAGCCCTTTCGCGACACAAGGCCGCTCCCACAAGGACCGCGTCGCTTACTGGCCTGCGGCTAACCGCACCTGGCTCTCCAACTCCTGGCGCAAACCCGGGTCCAGACGCAACTGGCGGGCCAGCTCATCGAGGTAGGCGCGCTCCATGAAGTTTTCCTGGTCGACCATCATCATGCTGGCCAGGTACATCTCGGCAGCCATCTCGGGCGTCTGTGCGGCGCGGGCGACTTCAGCCGGGTCCAGCGGCTTGTTCAGTTCGGCGTGCAGCCAATGCTGCAACTCGCGGTCGCTGTCCAGGCGGGTGAACTCACCTTCGATCAGCGCCCGTTCGCGTTCGTCGATATGGCCGTCGGACTTGGCCGCAGCCACCAGCGCCCGCAACACCGCCTGGCTGTGCTGCTCGACCTGGGCCGGCGGCAAGCGGTCGACCGTCTGCGGCTCGCTGGCAGCCACCTGCTGGCGCGCCTGCCAGTTGCCGTAGGCCTTGTAGGCCAGCACCCCGAGGGCCGCGAGGCCACCATAGGTCAGGGCCTTGCCCCCATATTTGCGCGCCTTCTTGTTGCCCAGCAGCACGCCCAGTGCGCCACCGCCCAGCAAGCCACCACCGGCCCCGGACAACAGGCCGCCCAGCCCGCTGGCGCCAGCGCCGGGTTTGCCGGAAGCAGAGGATTTGTTCAGCAACTCCTGGCCAGATTTGAGCAGTTGGTCCAGCAAGCCACGGGTGTTCATGTGCAAGTCTCCAGGCATGGGAAGTCATCCGCCAGAGTAAGGCCTGCCCGGTAAAGGACCATGCGCGGATTTGCTTCTGGATGTTGCATTGACTGGCAAAAAGCCAACTAGACTCGACCACTGCCGCGACCACAATCTCCAACAAGAGGGAACACCCATGCCCGTGCACAAGACCGCATTGCTCGGCGCCACCACCTGTGCCGTGCTGGCCAGTACCGGCCTGCTGGCCGCCGAACCGCCCAAGGCCCTGGGGCCTGGCGAAGGGCGCCTGGACATCGTCGCCTGGCCCGGCTACATCGAGCGCGGTGAAAGCGACAAGGCGTATGACTGGGTGACCGGCTTCGAACAGCAAACCGGCTGCAAGGTCAGCGTGAAAACCGCTGCCACCTCGGACGAAATGGTCAGCCTGATGGCCAAGGGGGGCTACGACCTGGTTACCGCCTCGGGCGATGCCTCGTTACGGCTGATCGCCGGCAAACGGGTGCAACCGATCAACACCGCCTTGATCCCCAACTGGAAAAACATCGACCCGCGCCTGCAGAACGGTGGCTGGTATGTGGTCGACAAACAGGTTTATGGCACCCCGTACCAGTGGGGGCCGAACGTGCTGCTGTACAACACCAACACGTTCAAGCAGGCACCGACCAGCTGGGGCGTGGTGTTCGTGCCGCAGGACCTGCCCGATGGCAAGCCGAACAAAGGCCGCGTACAGGCGTATGACGGGCCGATCTACATCGCGGACGCGGCGCTGTACCTGAAGTCGGCCAAGCCCGAACTGGGCATCCAGGACCCGTATGAACTGACCGAGACGCAATACCAGGCGGTGCTCGAACTGCTGCGCCAACAGCAACCGCTGATCCACCGCTACTGGCACGACGCCACAGTGCAGATGAGCGACGTGAAGAACGAAGGCGTGGTCGCCTCCAGTTCGTGGGGCTACATGGTCAATGGCCTGAAGGCCGAGCACCAGCCCGTGGCGTCGACCATCCCCAAGGAGGGCGCTACCGGCTGGGCCGATACCACCATGCTGCACACCGATGCCAAGCACCCCAACTGCGCCTACCAATGGATGGACTGGTCGCTGCAGCCGAAGGTCCAGGGTGACGTGGCCGCCTGGTTCGGCTCGTTGCCGGCGGTGCCGGCAGCCTGCAGTGGCAGCGAGTTGCTCGGCGCCGAGGGTTGCAAGACCAACGGCTTCGACAACTTCGACAAGATCGCCTTCTGGAAAACCCCGCAGGCCCAGGGTGGCAAGTTCGTGCCGTATAGCCGCTGGACTCAAGATTACATTGCGATCATGGGTGGGCGCTGAGGTTGCCTGAATTCCTGTGCCGGCCTCTTCGCGGGCATGCCCGCTCCCACAGGTAGGGCACCGGCCTCGAGGGCTGTGCAATACCTGTGGGAGCGGGCGCGCCCGCGAAGAGGCCGGCACAGGAGAAACACTGATGCCCGGAGCCCACGCATGCCCCTAGCCGTCCAGTTCACTCAGGTTTCCCGTAGCTTCGGCGAGGTCAAGGCCGTAGACCAGGTCAGCATCGACATCAGCGATGGGGAGTTCTTCTCCATGCTCGGCCCGTCCGGCTCCGGCAAGACCACCTGCCTGCGCCTGATCGCCGGCTTCGAGCAGCCAAGCAGCGGCTCGATCCGTATCCACGGCCTGGAAGCTGCCGGCGTGCCGCCCTACCAGCGTGACGTCAATACCGTGTTCCAGGACTACGCGTTGTTCCCGCACATGAACGTGCTCGACAACATCGCCTATGGCTTGAAAGTGAAAGGCGTGGCCAAGGCCGAACGCCACAGCCGTGCCGAGCAAGCCCTGGCCATGGTCGCCTTGGCCGGCTACGGCGCGCGCAAGCCGGCGCAGCTTTCGGGTGGCCAGCGCCAGCGTGTGGCCCTGGCGCGGGCACTGGTCAACCGGCCCCGCGTGCTGCTGCTGGACGAGCCGCTGGGCGCGTTGGACCTCAAGCTGCGCGAACAGATGCAGGGCGAGCTGAAAAAGCTGCAACGCCAGCTAGGCATCACCTTCATCTTCGTCACCCATGACCAGACCGAGGCACTGTCGATGTCGGACCGGGTCGCGGTGTTCAACCGCGGCCGCATCGAACAGGTCGACACCCCGCGCAATCTTTACATGAAACCCGCCACCACCTTCGTCGCCGAATTTGTCGGCACGTCCAACGTGATGCGTGGCGAATTGGCGAGGGCGCTCAACGGCCACCCGGCGCCGTTTTCCATCCGCCCTGAGCACATCCGCCTGGGCGACCCGGTGGTCACCAGCCACGAGGTCCAGGTCAGCGGCCTGCTGCGCGATGTGCAGTACCAGGGCAGCGCCACTCGTTACGAGTTGCAACTGGACAATGGCCAACTGTTGGCGGTAACCCAGGCCAACGACCGCTGGCAGGCACAGCCCCAGGCCTGGCAGCCCGGGCAGCGGGTGCAGGCGCACTGGCCGCGCGAAGCGATGACCGTGCTGCAGGAAAGCGCTGGGCCATTGCCATGAGCGCGCTCCGAGGCCTGGCCGATGTGTTGTACCGGCGCCCCAACCTGTACCTGGCCCTGCTGCTGATCCCGCCACTGACCTGGTTCGGCGCCATCTACCTGGGCTCGTTGCTGAACCTGTTGTGGCAGGGTTTCTACACCTTCGACGACTTCACCATGGCGGTCACCCCGGACCTGACCCTGGGCAACTTCGCCGCGCTGTTCAACCCGTCGAACTTCGACATCATCCTGCGTACCCTGTGCATGGCGGTGGCGGTGTCACTGGCCAGCGCGGTACTGGCGTTTCCCATCGCCTACTACATGGCGCGCTACACCCACGGCAAGACCAAGGCATTTTTCTATATCGCCGTGATGATGCCCATGTGGGCCAGCTACATCGTCAAGACCTACGCCTGGACCCTGCTGCTGGCCAAGGGAGGGGTGGCCCAGTGGTTCGTCCACCAGCTGCACCTGGATGCGCTGCTGCAAGCCGTGCTGACGGTGCCAGGCGTGGGCGGCAGCACGCTGTCGACCTCGCACCTGGGGCGCTTCATGGTGTTCGTGTACATCTGGCTACCGTTCATGATCCTGCCGATCCAGGCCTCGCTGGAGCGCTTGCCGCCGTCGCTGTTGCAGGCCTCGGCAGACCTTGGCGCACGCCCCGGGCAAACCTTCATGCAGGTGATACTGCCGCTGTCGATCCCCGGTATCGGCGCCGGCTCGATCTTCACCTTCTCGCTTACCCTTGGCGACTTCATCGTGCCGCAGCTGGTGGGCCCACCCGGCTACTTCATCGGCAGCATGGTCTATGCCCAGCAAGGAGCGATTGGCAACATGCCGATGGCGGCGGCATTTACCTTGGTGCCGATCGTGCTGATTGCGCTGTACCTGTCGATCGTCAAGCGCCTGGGGGCCTTCGATGCACTCTGAACAAGCCTCTGTAGGGTTGCGCCTGGCGGCCTGGGGCGGGCTGTTGTTCCTGCATTTCCCGATCCTGATCATCTTCCTGTACGCCTTCAACACCGAAGACGCAGCATTCAGCTTCCCGCCCACGGGGTTTACCCTGAAGTGGTTTGCCGTGGCCTTCGCCCGCACCGATGTGCTGGACGCGATCAAGCTGTCGTTGCAGGTCGCCTGCCTGGCGACCCTGATCGCCCTGGTGCTCGGCACACTGGCATCGGCCGCACTGTACCGGCGCAGCTTTTTCGGCAAAGAGGCCATATCGCTGATGCTGATCCTGCCCATCGCCCTGCCCGGCATCATCACCGGCATCGCCCTGCTCTCGGAGTTCAAGACCTTGGGCGTGGAACCCGGGGTGTTCACCGTCGTGGTCGGCCATGCCACATTCTGCGTGGTGATCGTCTACAACAATGTGATCGCCCGCCTGCGGCGCACCTCGCACAGCCTGATCGAGGCCTCCATGGACCTGGGTGCCGATGGCTGGCAGACCTTTCGCTACATCATCCTGCCCAACCTCGGCTCGGCACTGCTGGCCGGCGGTATGCTGGCCTTTGCCCTGTCGTTCGATGAGATCATTGTCACGACCTTCACCGCGGGCCACGAACGCACCCTGCCGATCTGGCTGCTCAACCAGCTCAGCCGGCCGCGCGACGTGCCGGTGACCAATGTGGTAGCCATGCTGGTGATGTTGGTGACCATGCTGCCGATCCTTGGCGCCTATTACCTGACCCGTGGCGGCGACAGCGTTGCGGGCATTGGCAAATGACCCTGGAGGAGTACCCGATGCAAACGCAGATGCTGATCAATGGCCAACTGGTCGCCGGCCAAGGCCCGACCTGGACCGTGCTCGACCCGGCGCTGGGCACCGCCCTGGCGCAGATCAACGAAGCCAGCGAAGCCCAGGTGGACAGCGCCGTGCGTGCCGCTGACCATGCGTTCGACAGTTGGTCGCAAACCAGCCCCAAGGACCGCGCCCAGGCGTTGTTGAACCTGGCAGACACCATTGAGGCGCATGGCGATGAACTGGCTCGGCTGGAATCGCAGAACTGCGGCAAACCCTTGAGTGCCGCGCGCAACGACGAAATTCCGGCGATTGCCGACGTGTTTCGTTTTTTCGCCGGTGCGGCGCGCTGCCTGGGCGGCTCGGCGGCAGGTGAATACCTGCCGGGCCACACGTCGATGATCCGTCGCGACCCCTTGGGCGTGGTGGCCTCGATTGCACCGTGGAACTACCCGCTGATGATGCTGGCCTGGAAGATCGCCCCGGCCCTGGCGGCCGGCAACACGGTGGTGATCAAACCCTCCGAGCTGACCCCGTTGACCGCCTTGCGCCTGGGGGAACTGGCCAAGGACCTGCTGCCGGCCGGGGTGCTCAACATTCTGTTTGGCCGTGGCCAGACGGTCGGCAACCCACTGGTTACGCACCCCAAGGTCCGCATGGTGTCGCTGACAGGCTCGATCCCCACCGGCGCCCATATCATCAGCGCCACCGCCGACAGCGTGAAGCGCATGCACATGGAGCTGGGCGGCAAGGCGCCAGTCCTGGTGTTCGATGATGCCGACATCGATGCCGCGATCGAGGGTATTCGCACCTTCGGTTTCTACAACGCCGGCCAGGACTGCACGGCGGCTTGCCGCCTGTATGTGCAGGCCGGTATCTATGAGCGCTTCGTCGAGCGCCTGGGGGAAGCGGTAGCCAGCATCAAGCCCGGCCTGCAGGAAGCCGAGGGCACCGAGCTGGGGCCGCTGATCAGCGCCCAGCACCGCGACAAGGTCGCCGGCCTGGTACAGCGCGCCATCGCCCAGCCGCACATTCGCCTGGTGACCGGTGGCAAGGCAATCGAGGGCGATGGGTACTTTTTCGAGCCGACGGTGCTGGCCGACGCCCTGCAGGATGATGAGATCGTGCGCAACGAAGTGTTCGGCCCGGTGGTGTCGGTAACCCGTTTCAGCGACGAAGCGCAGGCGCTGGAATGGGCCAACGACTCCAACTACGGCCTGGCCTCCTCGGTCTGGACCCGCGACACCGGCCGCGCCCACCGCCTGGCCGCACGCCTGCAATATGGCTGCACCTGGGTGAACACCCATTTCATGCTGGTCAGTGAAATGCCCCACGGCGGGCAGAAACACTCGGGGTATGGCAAGGACATGTCGATATATGGGGTGGAGGACTACACCTGTGTGCGGCATGTGATGATCAAGCATTGATTATCTTGCTCGGTCACGCTGGGTCCGCTCAACCGCGTTCAAGGTAGGAGCAACTGTCTTTCCCAAAATCTGAAAAGCCTGCGCGATTCATTGTGGGAGCGGGCTTGCCCGCGAAGCAGGCGACGCGGTGTCTGGCACCGGCTGCGCCGGTGTTCGCGGGCACGCCCGCTCCCACAAGGCCGCGCCTTCAGAATCAGTCGCGCAGATCCGACTCATGAATCGGGTTGGCCCGGCTGGTAGCGCGCTGGTACTGCGCCGGCCAGGTGGCCTTGTTACCGCCCAGGTCGTCGTCGGCATGCAGCGGCCAGTAAGGGTCGCGCAGCAGTTCGCGGGCAAGGAAGATGAGGTCGGCCTGGCCGGTACGCAGGATATGCTCGGCCTGCGCAGGTTCGGTGATCATGCCCACGGTGCCGGTGGCAATTTCAGACTCTTTGCGCACGCGCTCGGCGAAACGGGTCTGGTAGCCGGGGCCGGTGGGTATTTCGGCGTTGACCGAAGTGCCGCCAGAGGACACGTCGATCAAATCGACGCCCAGGTTACGCAGGCGCCGGGCCAGTTCGACGGTTTCATCCGGGTTCCAGCCGTCTTCCACCCAATCGGTTGCCGATACCCGCACGAACAGGGGCAATTCGGCAGGCCATACCTTGCGCACCGCTTCCACCACCTGCAGGGTCAGGCGGATGCGGTTTTCGAAGCAACTGCCGTATTCGTCACGCCGCTGGTTGCTCAGCGGTGACAGGAACTGGTGCAGCAGGTAGCCATGGGCGGCGTGAACCTCGAGCACTTTGAAGCCGGCCTGCAACGCGCGCTCGGCCGAGGCAACGAAGGCACCGACCACCTCCTGGATGTCGCCCAAGGTCAGCTCGCGTGGCGTTGTATGTTGCGGGTCGAAGGCAATCTTCGAGGGCCCGACCGGCTGCCAGCCACCCTCCTCGGTTTTGACGCTACCGTGCTTGCCCAGCCAGGGGCGGTAGGTACTGGCCTTGCGCCCGGCGTGCGCCAGCTGGATGCCGGGCACGGCGCCTTGGGCGGTGATGAAGCGGGTGATGCGTTGCAACGGGGCGATCTGTGCGTCCGCCCACAACCCAAGGTCTTCGGCGGTGATGCGGCCATCGGCGGTAACCGCCACGGCCTCGGTGATCACCAGGCCCGCGCCACCCACCGCGCGGCTGCCCAGGTGGACGAGGTGCCAGTCGTTGGCCAGGCCATCGGCTGCAGAATACTGGCACATCGGCGAAACGGCGATGCGGTTGGGCAACGTCAGTTGACGCAGGGTGTAAGGCTCGAGCAGCAGGCTCATGAGGGCACCTCCCAAGAACTCCAATGGTGATCCGGCCCGGACACTCAATAGCACGTCCCTGGCCTGGGTCCGGTCATACTTCAGACTAGACCAGAATGCCTGGGGGGAAGGTTCCATGGGATTTTGGGCAAGTTGTTTACAGACGCCTGTGGCCGGCCGCTGCCGCCTTCATTGGCACATGGGCCTTGTAGGAGCGGCCTTGTGTCGCGATGGGCTGCAAGGCAGCCCCGACAATTTGTGTAAATGTGCTGAAAGCCTGGGTTTTTGCAGCTGTGCTGAAAGCCTGGACTTGTGCATATATGCTGACAACCTGGGGCTGCTTTGCAGCCCATCGCGACACAAGGCCGCTCCTACAGGGTCAACGCGGCTCCATGTGGGCAATCATCAACTGCACACTTTCATTGCCCCGAAACTCGTTCACATCCAGCTTGTACGCCAACTCGACCCAGCGCACCGTCGGGTTCGGCCATACGTCGCGGTCGATGCCGAAGGCAATGCCATCCAGCCGCACCGAGCCACACTCGCTCTTCAGTACCACCTTCAAGTGCCGCTCGCCCACCACGCGCTGCTCCACCAACTGGAATACGCCATGAAACAGCGGCTCAGGGAAATGCTGGCCCCATGGCCCGGCATTGCGTAGCGCCTTGGCCAGATCGAGGTGGAATTCTTCCACCGCCAGGCTGCCGTCGGACAGCAGGCGCCCGGTCAGGTCGTCTTCACGCAGCTGGCGCCGTACCTCTTCGTCGAAAGCCTCGGCAAAGGCCGGGAAATTTGCCTCTGGCAACGACAAGCCAGCGGCCATGGCGTGGCCGCCGAACTTGCTGATCAATTGCGGGTGGCGCGCCGCCACGGCATCCAGCGCATCGCGAATATGGAACCCTGGCACAGAACGCGCCGAGCCCTTCAGCATGCCAGCGCCTGCATCGGCGAAGGCAATGGTCGGCCGGTGGTAACGCTCCTTCAGCCGCGACGCCAGAATACCGATCACGCCCTGGTGCCAGTCGGCATCGAACAGGCACAAGCCGTAAGGCATCGACTCGACCGGCAGGTCCTTGAGCTGGGCCAGCGCCTCGCGCTGCATGCCTTGCTCGATGGACTTGCGGTCCTGGTTCAGGTCATCCAACTGCTGCGCCATGTCCTGGGCCAGCGCCGGGTCTTCGCACAGCAGGCATTCGATGCCCAGGCTCATGTCGTCCAGGCGCCCGGCAGCATTCAGGCGTGGGCCAAGAATGAAACCCAGGTCGGTGGAGGTGATGCGCCGGTGATCGCGGCGGGCCACCTCAAGAATGGCCTTCAAGCCCGGGCGGGCACGGCCGGCACGGATGCGCTCCAGGCCCTGGTGCACCAGGATGCGGTTGTTGGCATCCAGCGGCACCACATCGGCCACGCTGCCCAGGGCGACCAGGTCGAGCAGTTCACCGATGTTCGGCTGGGGTTGTGTCGCGTAGCGGCCCAGGCTGCGCAACCGCGCGCGCAGGGCCATCAGCACATAGAAGATGACACCGACCCCGGCCAGCGCCTTGCTCGGGAAGCTGCAACCCGGCTGGTTGGGGTTGATGATGGCGTCGGCATCGGGCAGTTGTTCGCCTGGCAAGTGATGGTCGGTCACCAGCACTCTCAGCCCAGCGGCCTTGGCAGCGGCCACCCCGTCGACGCTGGAAATGCCGTTGTCCACGGTAATCAGCAACTGCGGCTGGCGCTGCAAGGCAACTTCGACGATTTCAGGCGTCAGGCCGTAACCGTATTCAAAACGGTTGGGCACCAGGTAATCGACATGGGCTGCCCCCAACAAACGCAAGCCCAGCACCCCAACCGTACTTGCGGTGGCACCGTCGGCGTCGAAGTCGCCGACAATGAGAATGCGCTGGCGCTGGTCTATGGCAGCGACCAGCAGGTCGACGCCGGCCTCGATGCCCTTGAGCTGCTGATACGGCAGCAGCCGCGCAAGGCTTTTGTCCAGTTCGGCCTCGCTTTGCACGCCGCGTGCGGCATACAAACGGGTGAGCAAGGGTGGCAGGTTACCCAGAAAAGGCAGGGTCGCAGGCAGGGGGCGAGGTTCGATACGCATGGGTTGCTTCAGCCACGCTCACCCAGTAGCCACTGCAGTTGCACTTCGTGCTGGCCACGGTCGTCGGTAACGAAGACCGTACCTTCGCTGATCATCACATCCCACTTGATGGCGCGCGGCATGTCGGCGGCCAGGGTTTCCAGCACCTCCTGCGGCACTGCGGCGATGTTCAGGTTCTTGAGGTTCTTGACCGCGCTGACCACCTTGCCTTCCCACACGCGCAGGCTGCCATAGGCCAGCAGGCTGGTGCGTTCGGTGCGCCGCGAGCACCAGGTCAGGCGCTCGGCATCGGGTTGGCCCACTTCGATCCAGTGCAGCACGCGGTCGTCCAGGCTCTTTTCCCACAGTGCCGGCTCATCTACATCCGACAGGCCACGGCCGAACGACAGGTTCTCGTTGTACCAGAGCGCGTAGGCCAACAACCGCACCGCCATGCGCTCTTCGGTTTCCGAAGGGTGGCGCGCGATGGTCTGCTTGACGCTTTGGTAGACGTTACGGTCAAGATCGGTGAGATTCAGTTCGAACTTGTAGGTGGTGGACGGCTGGGCCATGGTCGACGGGCTTCGTGCAAAAGAAAAGTCGCACAGTCTAACCCATCCGCACTCGCCATGCGCCGCG
This sequence comes from Pseudomonas sp. MB-090624, assembly GCF_003205245.1. Taxonomy (NCBI): domain Bacteria; kingdom Pseudomonadati; phylum Pseudomonadota; class Gammaproteobacteria; order Pseudomonadales; family Pseudomonadaceae; genus Pseudomonas; species Pseudomonas sp. MB-090624. The sequence continues at coordinate 72,454 of NZ_QJRK01000029.1, forward strand.
GCAGTACCCGGCGCAACCGCCGTGTGATAAAACCACCGCTCTGCCCAACTGCCACGGATGCCCCATGTCGACGCCCAGCAAACCCCTCGCCGGCCTCAAAGTTGTCGAACTCGGCACACTGATCGCCGGGCCATTCGCCTCGCGCATCTGCGCCGAATTCGGTGCCGAGGTGGTCAAGGTCGAGTCGCCCGATGGCGGCGACCCGCTGCGCAAGTGGCGCAAGCTGTACGAAGGCACCTCCCTGTGGTGGTTCGTGCAGGCGCGCAACAAGCAGTCGCTGACCCTCAACCTGAAACACCCCGAAGGCCGCGAGGTATTGCAAAGGCTGCTGGCCGACGCCGACATCCTGATCGAGAACTTCCGCCCGGGCGTGCTCGAAAAGCTTGGCCTGGGCTGGGATGTGCTGCATGCGCTCAACCCTGGGCTGGTCATGGTGCGCCTGTCGGGCTTTGGCCAGACCGGGCCAATGAAGGACCAACCAGGTTTTGGTGCCGTAGGCGAGTCGATGGGCGGCCTGCGCTACATCACCGGCTTCGACGACCGGCCACCGGTGCGCACCGGCATTTCGATCGGCGACTCGATCGCCGCCTTGTGGGGCGTTATCGGCGCGCTGATGGCGCTGCGCCACAGGGAGGTCAACGGCGGCCAGGGCCAGGTGGTGGACGTAGCGCTGTACGAAGCCATCTTCGCCATGATGGAAAGCATGGTCCCGGAATTCGATGTATTCGGTTTTATCCGTGAACGCACCGGCAACATCATGCCCGGCATTACCCCCTCCTCCATCCACACCAGCGCCGACGGCAAGCATGTACAGATCGGCGCCAACGGCGATGCGATCTTCAAGCGCTTCATGCAGGCCATCGGGCGTGCCGACCTGGCTGACGACCCAAGCCTGGCCAGCAACGATGGCCGCGACCTTCGCCGGGATGAGCTGTACGGGGTGATCGACCGCTGGGCCAACAGCCTGCCGCTGGAAACGCTGATGCAGGTGCTGACCGCCGCCGAGGTCCCGGCCAGCCGGATCTACTCCGCCGAGGACATGTTCAGCGACCCGCAGTACCTGGCTCGGAAAATGTTCCTCCAGGCCAAGCTGCCCGACGGCAAGCCATTCAAGATGCCTGGCATCGTGCCCAAGCTGTCGGAAACCCCAGGTTCGAGCGAATGGGTGGGCCCGGCCCTTGGCGAGCACACCGAGGCACTGCTGGCCAGCCTTGGCTATGACGCGGCGGCCATCGCCAGCTTGCGCGCCGCAGGCACGGTCTGAACCAGGCGCAGCCCGGCCGCATGCGCGCCGCCCGCCGCCTACGCCCGCTGGTCCTGCTTTGCGGGCTGATGGCCGCATTGCTGCTGCACCCTGCCATTGCCAAGGAACGCCTGTTCTGGCTGGTGCGTGACCTGCCACCATTCACCATTTTCGACGGCCCGGAGCAAGGCCGAGGGGTAATCGACCAACTGCTGCCCCTGTTGATTGCGCAGATGCCCGAGTACGACCACGCCATCCAGCGCGTCACCCGTGCCCGCGGAATCCAGATGCTGCAGGACCGCAACACCTTCACCTGCGACCCGACGCTGCTGTGGACACCCCAACGTGAGGAATATGTGCAGTTCTCCCTGCCCTCCCTGGGCGTGCTCAGTGGCGGCCTGGTGGGCCGCAAGGAAAGCCAGGCACTGGTGGCCCCCTATCTGCAGGGCCAGCAGGTAGACCTGCATGGCCTGCTGAGCAAAACCGCACTGAAACTCGGGGTCGTTGCCGAACGCAGTTATGGCCTGCAGATCGACAGCATTTTGCGCCAGCTGCCAGACACTGTGCTCAGCCGCCATTACGGTAACGAAGCCACCGCCAACCTGCTGCAGATGCAGCAGTTGGGGCGCCTGCGCCTGGTGCTCGGCTACTGGCCTGAGGTGCGTTACCTGATCCAGCAGCAAGGCGCCGCGCTGGCCGATTATCAGTTTTATCCAGTGCAGGGGGTGGAGCGCTACCAGTTTCTGCACGTGGGGTGCTCGGACAGCGAACTGGGGCGCGCGGCAGTGGCGCATATCGACCAGTTGCTGCTTGCGTTGCGACGGGACGTGCTGCCTGGGCTGTATGCCCACTGGCTGGATCCGGTCTCGCGCAGAAACTACCTGGAAGAAAGCAAGCGTTTCTTCGAAGCACATTAAATGCCTGCACCGGCCCTGTCGCGGGCAAGCCAGCTCCAGAGAAAATTGCATAACTTATTGATTTAGCGGGGACTTTGTGGGAGCGGGCATGCCCGCGAAAAATCCAGCGCGGTGGCTGGCACCGGCTACGCCGTTGTTCGCGGGCACGCCCGCTCCCACACAGGCCGCGTCGCGCTTACGAATTGAGTCCGCGGCGCGACAGGGCCGGTAGAGAACCCAGAAAAAAGAAACCCCGGGCGCTGGGGAAGGACGCCCGGGGTCAAGCGAAAGCCCTTGAGGACTTCCCGTGGCAGTTTTGCCAGCGCCGGAGCAAAGCGCTGGCTGGCTGCCCCTACTGTGTCAGATGAATCCTTTAGGCAAAGGTTCCCTGCGGTTGCTGGCATTGTTGCAGCGCAGCGATCACGCAAGGCTGCAGCCGCCCCTCGGCTATCTGCAGGTCACGGTGCAAACCATCCACCAGGTCGATCAACAGGCGGTGTTCCTGTAACTGGCGCTCACTGACAGTGCGCTGCAAGGTCACCCCCGTGAGGCCGCCTTGAACCGTGAGTTGGCGATTACCGTTGGCATCGGCAACGCCGAGGTGGGTCTGATAAGGGCTCAGTGCATCGTTGAGCAGGCTGCAGATTCTTTCCATCCGGTTCACTCGCTGCGTGGTGGGATATAGAGCAACTGACCCGCGGGCACAGCGGAAAGTTCGCCTTGCTATGGCCCTTGTCGATGCCGCGCCTGCAGCGTCTGCAGGGCGCGCTGCAGGCGCGGCATCGACAACGGCCAGGGCAGCTCGGCGAGTACCCACAGGCCTTGATTGCGCGCCTCTTGGGCCAGGTCGAAACGCTGCGGCGCAGGCTGGCCGACGAACAACAGGGCACGGGCCTGGGCCAGACGTGCGAGCAGGGCACGGCCGGCCCTGGTTGGCATGGCGTGGTCGAGAATCAGCAGGTCTGGGCGGCGTTCGGCGCCAAGGCGGGCATCCAGTTCAGCGGTGGTCGCGCTGATGCGCACAGCGAACACGCCCTGCGCGTTGAGGGCCTGGTGCAGCAGGATCTGGTGCGATGGGCGTGCCTGATGAATCAACACGACGGTCTGGTGCATGAGCCGCTCCTGATGGGAGGACCGGCTAATTTAGGCGCTGGTGAATGCCGCCTGAATAGGATGATTCTGATTAAGCTGCGGGAACTGGCTATACCGCGTCAGCTGAAGCCAACGCGGTTGCCTGCAGGAGCGGCCTTGTATCGCGACGGGGCTGCGCAGCAGCCCCAGGCACAGCCATTACAATGGCTTGCCGCGGTTGCCATGCTGGCTGACAAAGCCCTGTACCGCTTTCAGGTCATTGGCCAGCACCGTGCAACGCTCCTCACGGCTGAACAGGTCGCTGAGGTGCGCCGGCAGCTCGAGTGCCTTGCCCACACCGGCCTTTTCTACCGCTTCAGGGAACTTGACCGGGTGCGCGGTACCCAGCACCACCATCGGCGTGTCCAGGTTGCGGCGGCACTCACGGGCGGCCTTGACGCCGATCGCGGTGTGCGGGTCGAGGACCTCGCCAGTGGCAGCGAACACCTCGGCGATGGTCTCGCAGGTCTGTTCGTCGCTGACGGCCAACGAATCGAACAGCTTGCGGGCTTCGGTCCAGCGGTCCTGCTCGACGCTGAAGCCGCCACCCTGCTTGAAGTTGGCCATCAGTTCGGCAATTGCGCCACCGTTGCGGCCGTGCAGGTCGAACAGCAGGCGCTCGAAGTTGGACGACACCATGATGTCCATCGACGGCGACAAGGTGGCGTGCAGGGTTTCCTTGACGTACTGGTTGCCGCTCATGAAGCGGTGCAGGATGTCGTTGCGGTTGGTGGCCACGATCAGCTGGCTGACCGGCAGGCCCATGTTGCGCGCCAGGTAGCCGGCAAAAATGTCGCCAAAGTTGCCGGTCGGCACCGAGAACGCCACGGAACGCGACGGCCCACCCAACTGCAGGGCGGCATGGAAGTAGTAGACGATCTGGGCCATGATGCGCGCCCAGTTGATCGAGTTCACGGCCACCAGGCGGGTGCCCTTGAGGAACGACTGGTCGGCGAAGCTGGCCTTGACCATTTCCTGGCAATCGTCGAAGTTGCCTTCGATGGCGATGTTGTGGATGTTGTCACCGAAAATGGTGGTCATCTGCCGCCGCTGTACTTCCGACACGCGCTGGTGCGGGTGCAGGATGAAGATGTCGACGTTGTCGCAACGGCGGCAGCCTTCGATGGCCGCGGAGCCGGTGTCACCACTGGTGGCGCCGATGATCACCACGCGCTCGTTGCGCTTGGCCAGCACGTGGTCGAGCAGGCGCCCGAGCAGTTGCAAGGCAAAGTCCTTGAACGCCAGGGTTGGGCCGTGGAACAGCTCGAGTACCCATTCGTTGCCGTTCAACTGGCGCAGCGGGGCCACCGCTGCGTGGGCGAACTCGCCGTAGGTTTCTTCGAGGATCTTCTTGAAGTCGGCGTCGGCGATGCTGCCTTCAACGAACGGGCGCATGACCCGGAAGGCCAGTTCGTGGTACGGCAGGCCGGCCCACGAAGCGATTTCTTCCTGGGTGAAACGTGGCAGGTTTTCCGGCACATACAGGCCGCCGTCACTGGCCAGGCCAGCCAGCAGCACGTCTTCGAAATTCAGGGCCGGTGCCTGGCCGCGGGTACTGATATAGCGCATGGGTGCAAACCTTTGGTTTGAGCGGCAAGCTTCGAGCTGCAAGCGACAAGAAAAAGCCGAACGGCGTTGCTCTTGTGCCTTGCGTCTCGCCCTTGCCGCGAATTAACTCTATTCGAAGCCTCAACACTGCACTGCCTTTCTTGCAGCTTGCAGCTTGAGGCTTGCCGCTTAGTTGAGCTGCTCGACGCGAATGCGCACAACCTTGCCGACCACGTCCTGCAGGGCTTCCAGGGCGACGATGGCATCATTGATGCGCTGCTCGACCACGCCGTGGGTGACCAGGATCATCGGTACCAGGCCGTCCTGTTCCTCGGCTTCCTTCTGCATGATCGACTCGATGTTGATACCACGCTCGGAAAGGATGCTGGCCACCTGGGCCAGCACGCCTGGGTGATCCTTGGCCTGGATACGCAGGTAGTAGGCGCTCTCGCAGGCTTCGATCGGCAGGATCGGGTGGGCCGACAGCGAATCGGGCTGGAAGGCCAGGTGCGGTACGCGGTTTTCCGGGTCGGAGGTCATGGCACGGACCACGTCGACCAGGTCGCCAACCACCGACGAGGCGGTTGGCTCCATGCCGGCACCGGCACCGTAGTACAGGGTCGAACCTGCGGCGTCACCGTTGACCATCACGGCGTTCATCACGCCGTTGACGTTGGCGATCAGGCGGTCGGCGGGGATCAAGGTCGGGTGCACGCGCAACTCGATGCCTTCCGCGGTGCGCCGGGCCACGCCCAGGTGCTTGATGCGGTAGCCGAGGGCCTCGGCGTAGTTCACGTCAGCGGTGGTCAGCTGGGTGATGCCTTCGGTGTAGGCCTTGTCGAACTGCAGCGGAATGCCGAACGCGATGGAGGCGAGGATGGTCAGCTTGTGCGCAGCATCGATGCCTTCGACGTCGAAGGTAGGGTCGGCTTCGGCGTAGCCCAGCGCCTGCGCTTCGGCCAGCACATCGGGGAAGGCCCGGCCCTTCTCGCGCATTTCGGTGAGGATGAAGTTGCCGGTACCGTTGATGATGCCGGCCAGCCAGTTGATGCGGTTGGCTGACAGGCCTTCACGGATGGCCTTGATCACCGGGATGCCGCCGGCCACGGCCGCTTCGAAGGCGACGATCACGCCTTTTTCGCGGGCCTTGGCAAAGATTTCGTTGCCGTGCACGGCGATCAGCGCCTTGTTGGCGGTGACCACGTGCTTGCCGTTCTCGATGGCCTTTAGCACCAGGTCGCGGGCGATGGTGTAGCCGCCGATCAGCTCGATGACGATGTCGATCTCGGGGTTGCTCGCAACGTCGAACACATCAGCGGTAATGGGGGTACCGGTAATCTGGCAGTTCGGGTTCTGCGAGCGCATGGCGATCTGTGCCACTTCAATACCGCGCCCGGCACGACGGGCAATCTCCTCGGCGTTGCGCTGAAGTACATTGAAGGTTCCGCCACCGACGGTCCCCAACCCACAGATGCCTACTTTGACCGGTTTCACTGTGAACTCCCCATTGAACGGCCGGCACCTTGCCGACCGTGAAACATGCCGTCACCCCATGACGACGGCGTACTGAATTGGATTACTTGGCCAGTGCCAGCTTGGCGACCTGTGGTGCCGGCTGGTAGCCCGGAATGACCTGGCCGCTTTCCAGCACGATGGCCGGCGTGCCGTTGACACCGATCGACTGGCCCAGCTGGAACTGCTTGCCGACCGGGTTGGCGCACTTGGCCGCCTTGATTTCCTCGCCTTCGACCATTTTGTCCATCGCCGCGCGGCGGTCGCTGGAGCACCACACCGCCTGCAATTGCTGGTCACCCGGCGAACCGAGGCCCTGGCGCGGGAAGGCGACATAGCGCACTTCGATACCGCGGCGGTTCAGTTCAGGCACTTCGGCGTGCAGCTTGTGGCAGTACGGGCAGGTGGTGTCGGTGAAAACGGTGATATGCGACTTGGTTTCGCCCTTGGCAGGATAAACCACCATCTCGGCGGCTGGAATGCCGTTGATGAGCTTGGCCACGCCTTGGCGTTCGGTTTTTTCGGTAAGGTTGACCGGCTTGCCGTTCTGGATCTGGAACAGATACCCCTGCATCACGAACTGGCCATCGGCGCTGGCGTAGAGCACCCGGCCGCCCTGGAGCGTGACTTCGTACAGGCCGTTCAGCGGGCTGCTGGCCACGCTTTCCACGGGTACTTCCAGCTCGAGGTTTTGCAGTGATTTACGGATGGCCTGCTCGGCACCGGCATTGCTGTCGGTTGCCGCGGCAAGCGCAAAGGTACTGGCCAGCGCCAACGCGGCGGCGGCGAAAAACTGGGTCACGCGCATGGGAACTCCTGAAGGCGGACAGGGACCGGAGGGCGCCACCGGCGAAAAAGAGCGGTGAGCGTGCGGCCCTTGGTGCAAACCGCCCAAGCCTACCACATCACGCTGCTGGTGAAGGGCCTGGCAAGGACCGGTCGGCGGAACATGAAAAACATTCATCCACGCGGGTGGTGCTGGGCGTGCAACTGTTGCAGGCGAGCCTTGGCCACATGGGTGTAGATCTGCGTGGTCGACAGGTCGCTGTGGCCCAGCAGCATCTGCACCACGCGCAGGTCGGCGCCATGGTTGAGCAAATGGGTGGCAAAGGCATGGCGCAGCGTATGCGGGGACAGCGGCTTGTCGATACCGGCCACGCGGGCATGGTGCTTGATGCGGTGCCAGAAGGTCTGGCGGGTCATCTGCTCGCCGCGAAGGCTGGGGAACAGTACATCACTGGGGCGGCCATTGAGCAGTTCGGCACGGCCACCGCGCAGGTAGCGCTCCAGCCATACCACGGCTTCTTCGCCCATGGGAACCAGGCGCTCTTTGCTGCCTTTGCCCATGACCCGCAGCACGCCCTGGCGCAGGTTGACCTGGTCGAGGGCCAGGCTGACCAGTTCGGTGACGCGCAGACCACAAGCGTACAGCACTTCGAGCATGGCGCGATCACGCTGGCCGATGGCCTCGCCCAGGTCCGGGGCCTGCAGCAGGGCTTCGACGTCCGCTTCGGACAGCGACTTGGGTAAAGGCTTGCCCAGTTGCGGCATGTCGACCTGCAAGGTCGGGTCGATGGCCACCAGCTTTTCCCGCAACAGGTAACGGAAGAAGCCGCGCAGGCCGGAGATGAAACGTGCCGTGGAGCGCGGCTTGTAGCCCTGCTCCAGGCGCCAGGCCAGGTGGTCGAGGATCAGGTCGCGGCCAGCGTCGGGCAGCGCCACGGAGCGCTCATGCAGCCAGCCGTTGAACAGGGCCAGGTCACTGCGGTAGGACACGCGGGTGTTGTCGGACAGGCCTTTCTCAAGCCACAGGGCGTCGAGGAACTGGTCGATCAGGGGGTGGTCTAGGGCGGGCATTCAGGGCTGCTGGGTGTTGGAGATGGGGCTAGTGTTTCACAGCAGCCTGGGGGTTGTCTGTACCGGCCTCTTCGCGGGCACGCCCGCTCCCACAGGGCCTGCACAGGCTTTGAATGCTTTGCATGGCTTGTAGAAGCGAGCGCGCCGGCGAAAGGGCCAGTGCAGAAGAACTCAGGCCTGGGGCAAAACCGGCACCGGGCGCTTGTCCTCGTCGATGGCGACAAAGCTGAACACCCCATGGATCGCACGCTCACGGCCGTCCAGGTACATGTTTTCTACGAACACATCCACTTGCACCTGCAAACTGGTGTTGCCGACCTTGATCACCGTGCCCACCAACTCGACGATCGAGCCGGCCGGGATCGGGTGCTTGAAGTCGATGCGGTCGGTGGACACGGTCACCAGCGGCAGGCGGCAGAAGCGCGTGGCAGCGATGAACGACACCTCGTCCATCCAGGCCAGCGCAGTACCGCCGAACAGGGTGTTGTGGTGGTTGGTGGTGTTGGGGAACACCGCCTTGGTCACGCGGGTAACCGACAGTTCGGTGCGGCGCTGAATTTCCTGGTCTCGGGTAGTCATCGCAATTCCATCTTCTGAAGGTTGAAAAAGCAAAAAAGCAGCCCGAAGGCTGCTTTTCTCTCGCTAGGCGGCCTCGGCCACCGGGCAAACTGTACTCAGGACAGTTTTTCCTTGATGCGAGCGGCTTTGCCGGACAGGTCGCGCAGGTAGTACAGCTTGGCTTTACGCACGTCACCACGACGTTTCACGGCCAGGCTGTCGATTTGCGGGCTGTAGGTCTGGAAGGTACGTTCTACGCCAACGCCGCTGGAGATCTTGCGCACGGTGAAGGCGCTGTTCAGACCGCGGTTACGCTTGGCGATAACGACGCCTTCGAACGCCTGCAGACGGGAACGCTCACCTTCCTTCACTTTAACCTGAACGACAACGGTGTCGCCTGGCGCGAAGGTCGGGATTTCCTTGCTCATCTGCTCGGCTTCGAGCTGCTGGATGATCTTGTTGGTCATGCTGTGCTCCTAAGATGGATACGCGATCCACCATCGATACGTTTAACTATCGTCCCGCTCGCGGAGATATTCCTCGAGCAGCTTCTTCTCTTCTCCAGAAAGCGAGCGACTTTCCAGAAGATCGGCGCGTCGTTCGAAGGTCCTACCAAGGGACTGCTTCATCCTCCAACGCCGGATGTGTGCATGGTTGCCACTTAGCAACACGTCGGGAACACGCTGATCCGCATACACCTCAGGCCGGGTGTAGTGCGGGCAATCAAGCAGACCGTCGGTAAAGGAATCCTCTTCCGCCGAGTCCACATGCCCTAAAGCTCCGGGCAGCAGCCGCGTAACCGCATCGATCAGTACCATGGCCGGCAGCTCGCCACCGGAAAGCACATAGTCACCAATCGACCACTCCTCATCGACATGAGCCTCGATAAAGCGCTCGTCGATGCCCTCATAACGACCGGCGATCAGGATCAACGACTCCTGTTCGGCCAGGCCTTTGACCGCTTGCTGAGTCAGCTTGCGGCCTTGTGGCGAAAGGTAGATCACCTTCGCCGCAGCTCCGGTTGCCTGCCTGGCGCTAACCAGTGCATCTTCCAGAGGCTTGATTTTCATCACCATGCCCGGACCACCGCCAAACGGCCGATCATCTACCGTGTGGTGACGATCTGTGGTGTAGTCCCGCGGGTTCCAGCAAGTCACCTGAAGCAACCCTTGTTTCACCGCGCGGCTGGTAATGCCGTACTCCGTGATGGCCGAGAACATCTCGGGGAACAACGTGATGACATCTACGCGAAGGTTACCCATCGTTTAGAAATCCGCGTCCCACTCAACCCGCATCGTGCCTGCTTCCAGGTCGATTGCCAGCACGCATTGCTCCGTATAGGGCAACAGCCGCTCGCGATCATCCAGGCTGCCCGCACAGGGCTTGACCACCATTACATCGTTCGCGCCAGTCTCCAACAGGTGATCGACCTTGCCGAACAGGTGTTCGTCCTGGTTGATGACCTTCAGACCCACCAACTGGTACCAGTAGTACTCGTCGGCAGCCAGGTTGGGCAAAAGGCTCCGCGCAATGCAGATTTCGTAACCACTCAGAAGCCGGGCTTCATCACGATCATCGAGGCCTTTCAGTTTCACGACCAGGCCCTTTTGGGAGCCACGACCGCTGACCAGCTCGACCTGCTTTACCTTGCCTTCGTGCCGAAGCGTCCAGCGCGGATAATCCAACAGGTTTTCAATCGGATCGGTAAAGGAATACACCTTCACCTCGCCGCGAACGCCGTGAACCGAAAAAATCTTGCCAACGACGATGAGGTCGTCAGCCTTTTCTGGCGTCGCGTTCATACGTTTCAGGCAGCGGCCTTGGCAGCGTCCTTCAGCAGCTGAGCAACGCGCTCAGACGGCTGTGCGCCCTGGCTCAGCCAGTAGGTGACGCGCTCCTGGTTGACCGACAGCTTGACTTCGGCGCCCGATGCGATCGGGTTGAAGAAGCCAACGCGCTCAACGAAACGGCCGTCACGGGCGTTACGCGAGTTGGTCACGGTCAGGTGGTAGAATGGGCGCTTTTTCGAGCCGCCACGGGCCAGACGAATGGTTACCATGTGAACATCGTTCCTATAGTCGGTGTTGCAGTTTTTACTGCAAATCTGAATGCCAAATAGGCACACGGGTGCCCAAAAGGCCGCATATTCTCGGGGAATACACGGACATTTGCAAATGACTTTTTCGGCAAGGCACCGCCCCGCCGTCCAGATTTGCCGGTTGCGCCGCGAAATTCGCGGCCGTTGCCCCGCCATGGCGGGGGTTCTGGGCGCCTGCCCGACGAAAGGCAGGCACCCGGAATATGTGTTACAGCTTGGGCATGCCGCCGCCCGGGAGCATACCGCCCAGGCCGCGCATCATCTTGGCCATGCCGCCCTTGGCAGAGAACTTCTTCATCATCTTCTGCATCTGCTTGTGCTGCTTGATCAGCCGGCCGATGTCCTGCACCTGGGTACCGGAACCCAGGGCGATACGGCGCTTGCGCGAACCGCTGATCAGGTCAGGGTCGCGGCGCTCGGCCGGGGTCATGGAGTTGATGATCGCTTCCATCTGCTTGAACTGCTTCTCGGCCGCGCCCTGGGCGTTGCCCATCTGCGACAGGTTGACCCCGCCGATGCTCGGCAGCTTGTCCATCAGGCCACCCAGGCCGCCCATGTTCTTCATTTGCTGCAGCTGGTCGCGGAAGTCTTCGAGGTCGAAGCCCTTGCCCTTCTTCAGCTTCTTGGCCAGCTTGTCGGCCTTGGCCTTGTCGATGGTCTGCTCGGCCTGCTCGATCAGGCTGAGCACATCGCCCATGCCCAGGATGCGCGAGGCCACGCGGTCGGGGTGGAACGGCTCGAGGGCCTCGGTTTTTTCACCCATACCGATGAACTTGATCGGCTTGCCGGTGATGGCACGCACCGACAGCGCAGCACCGCCACGGGCGTCACCGTCGACCTTGGTCAGTACCACGCCGGTCAACGGCAGCGCCTCGCCAAAGGCCTTGGCGGTGTTGGCGGCGTCCTGGCCGGTCATGGCGTCGACCACGAACAGGGTTTCGATCGGCTTGACCGCAGCGTGCAGCGCCTTGATCTCGGCCATCATGTCGGCATCGATGTGCAGGCGGCCGGCGGTGTCGACGATGACCACGTCGATGAACTTGAGCTTGGCTTCGCGGATGGCCGCTTCGGCAATGGCCACCGGCTTCTGGCTGATGTCGGACGGGAAGAAGGTGACACCGATGTCGTTGGCCAGGGTTTCCAGCTGCTTGATCGCCGCCGGGCGATAGACGTCGGCGGACACCACCATCACGCTCTTTTTCTTGCGCTCCTTGAGGAAGCGCGCCAACTTGCCAGCGGTGGTGGTCTTGCCGGCGCCCTGCAAGCCGGCCATCAGTACCACGGCAGGCGGGGCGGCATTGAGCGCCAGGTCTTCGTTGGCCGCGCCCATGAGGCTTTCCAGCTCGGCCTGCACGATCTTGACGAACGCCTGGCCCGGGGTGAGGCTGCGCGACACTTCGGTGCCGACCGCACGGTCCTTGACGCTGTTGACGAAATCCTTGACCACCGGCAGGGCGACGTCGGCCTCGAGCAGGGCCATGCGCACTTCGCGCAGCGTGTCCTTGATGTTGTCTTCAGTCAGCTTGGCCTTGCCGGTGACGTGGCGCAGCGTCTGTGACAGGCGGTCGGTCAGGTTTTCGAACATGGTGATCCTTTCAGGCCCAGTAAAAGCCGAGGTTTGTCAGGCGCCTGCAGGGAAAAGCATACCCGCCAGGCACAGCAAGGCGGCGATTATAGCGAAGTGCGGCGGCGGCGCCCACCTTGGCTTCCGAGCGGCAAGCGGCAAGCGGCAAGCTACAAGCTACAAGCTACAAGCTACAAGCTACAAGCAAGAGCCGATGCGCGGAATGGCTGCTTTTTCTTGAAGCTTGCCGCTTGAAGCTTGAAGCTTGAAGCTTGAAGCTTGAAGCTTGCCGCTTGAAGCTTGCCGCTTAAAGCCCCCCGCTTCAGGCTTGCAGCTTCCAGCTTGCAGCTCACTATGCCAAACTCCGTCTCTTTAAGGCTCGCCAATCAGGACTTATGTTCTCCTCACCCAGCCTCATCCCCAACCTGATCGCCGCCGGCCTTTATATAGCAGCGGCCATCTACCAGGGCTCATACCTCGCCCAGGGCCGCAAGGCCGACAAGCGCCTGCTCGGCCTGCTCGGTGCCGTTGCGGTGCTGGCCCAGGCCGGCGCACTGTTCTTCCAGTTGATCACCCCACTGGGCCTGAGCCTGGACTTCTTCAGCGCAGCCAGCCTGATCGCCGTGGCAGTGATTGCCCTGACCCTGCTCGCCTGCCTGCGCATACCGGTGGAAAACCTGCTGGTGCTGCTGTTCCCGCTGGGCGCAGTAACGGCCTTGCTGGCGCAGTTCGCGCCACCCGGCACGGTGCCACTGATCGACGAGGAGCCGGGCATTCTTGCGCACATCCTGTTGTCGATCCTGGCCTACGGGCTGTTCACCATTGCCGTGTTCCAGTCGCTGCTGCTGCTGCTGCAGGACCGGCAGCTGAAGAACAAGCACCCGTCCGGGCTGATCCGCAACTTCCCGCCGCTGCAAACCATGGAAAGCCTGTTGTTCGGCTTCCTCTGGGCCGGCTGGTGCCTGCTGTCGCTGTCGCTGATCTCCGGCTGGCTGTTCCTCGAAAACCTGTTCGCCCAGCACCTGGTGCACAAGACCTTGCTGGCCTGCGTTGCCTGGGTCGTATTCAGCGTGCTGCTGTGGGGGCGAACCCGCCTGGGTTGGCGCGGCCACAAGGCCATTCGCTGGACGCTGGCCGGTTTCTGCCTGCTGATGCTGGCCTATTTCGGCAGCAAGCTGGTTCGCGAATTCATTCTGCATATCTGACGGCCACCCATGGACACCCTGCCGTACGCACCGCTACTGGTCACGCTGGCATTGGCGCTGCTCTGGGCAGCGCTGTTCACCGCTGTGGACGTTGCGCGCCTGCAACTCACTAGCGCGCTACGCAGTGGCGATGATGGCCAGCCAGCGTTGCCCGCCCAGGCGCTGGTGCTGTGCGCCAGCCTCGGCAAACTGCTGGTCCTGGGCCTGGCGTGCCTGGTCGGGCAGCGCTACGACGGCGAGCACGGTTTCTGGCTGGCCGGGCTGGCCGCTGCCGTGGCCTTGCTCGTGTTTGCCGAGTTCCTGCCGCGGCGCCTGGCGCGGCGCAACCCGCAAGCACTGGCCGGCCTGGGCGTAAGCCTGCTGAAAGCGCCGCTCACGCTGCTGCAGCCGTTCGCCTGCCTGCTCGACGGCTGCGCCAAACTGATCTTGCGCCCGTTCCGCGCGCAACCAGCGGCAGTGCCCCTGCACCCGCAGGAAGATGACGACCCGGATGAGAACGAGCGCCACGAAGCGCCCCGCAACGGCCTGCTCGACGGCCTGCAGGCGCTGGACAAGGTCACCGTCAACGACATCCTGGTGCCGCGCAGCGAAGTGGACGGCATCAACCTCGACGAGCCGATCGAGCGCATCATCGAACAGCTGATCGTCAGCCGCCACACCCGCCTGCCGGTGTACCACAACGACATCAACCAGGTTGAGGCGATCCTCAACACCAAGCTGATCAGCCATTTGCTGCCCAAGGCCGAGTTGACCCTGGAGGCGCTGCACGGGGCCTGCTACGAGCCGTATTTCGTGCCCGAAAGCACACCGCTGCAAATGCAACTGCTGAACTTCCACAAACAGCAACGGCGCCTGGGTGTGGTGGTGGACGAGTACGGCGAAGTGCTGGGTATCGTCACCCTGGAAGACATTCTCGAAGAAATCGTCGGCGAGTTCGAAGACGAACAGAGCCTGGAAAACCCGCACGTGCATCCGCAGCCCGATGGCACATTCGTCATCGATGGCACTGCCTCGCTGCGTGAAATCAACCGCAGCCTGGGCTGGCACCTGCCCTGCGACGGTGGGCCGAAAACCCTGAACGGCCTGGTGACCGAAGCACTGGAAAGCATTCCCGAAAGTGCCGTTTGCCTGAAGATCGGCCGCTATCGCCTGGAGATCCTCGAAACCGAGGACAATTGTGCCAGCAAGGTACTGGTGTGGACCCTGGCGCGCTAGCTATACTCGCCCCACGCTTACCCAGCCCCGCCGCCACGCCTGCTACCCGCACCCGGCGTTTCACGGCCAGTCCGCCCCACTGACACGCCCCGCGGTCCTGCTTCCACACCCTGAACAGTGCCCGCC